>JANLTF010000177.1:0-7755 GCA_031362825.1 Acidobacteriota bacterium
GCACGCGAGGTGTTTGAGGCGGCGGATGATGCGCTTGGGTTTTCGCTTTCGGAAATGTGTTTTTCGGGCGACGAAGCTGATCTGCAGCTTACGGCGAATACGCAGCCGGCGATATTGACCGCTTCGGTCGCGGCTTATCATGCGTCAATGGCCGAGGGATTGCCGGAGCCTGATTACGTCGCGGGACATAGCCTTGGTGAGTATTCTGCGTTAGTTGCTGCTGGTGTTTTGGATTTTGCCGATGCGGTTCAAACCGTTCGAAAGCGCGGCACGTATATGCAGGAGGCAGTTCCGGTCGGCGTTGGTGCGATGGCAGCGATACTTGGATTGGACGTTGCTACCGTCGAAGCCGGATGTGCGGAGGCTGCGAACGGACAGATCTGCAGTCCTGCCAATATCAATTCGCCATCGCAGATCGTGATTGCGGGTAACGCCGAAGCGATCGACCGGGCTTGTGAGATATTGAAAGAAAAGGGAGCGAAACGGGCGATCAAGTTGAACGTCTCCGCACCTTTTCATTGTGATTTAATGATCCCTGCGGCGGAACGTTTGAATTCTCATCTCGTAGCTCTCAGTTATGGTGAGTTTCAGTTTCCGATTATCACTAACGTTGACGCAAAGGTGAATGAAGATCCTGCGGGTGTTGAAGACGATTTGGTTCGACAGGTCTACTCGCCTGTCAGATGGTTGCAGTCTGTTGAAACAATGACGGCGAATGGAGTTCGAAGATTTGTGGAGATCGGACCGGGAAAGGTTCTGTCGGGACTTGTGCGGCAGATAAGCCGTGACGTAACATACGCAAATATCGAGAATTTAGATAGTTTGAAAAATACTTTAGAAAGCTTATAAATACAGGAGAAATTATGTCAGAAGTACAGGATAAGATTAAACAGATCATCGTCGATGAGCTAGGTGTAGACGAGGCGGAAGTTACTGAAAATGCACGGTTTATCGAAGACCTCGGTGCCGATTCGCTCGACCTTGTCGAACTCGTAATGCGTTTCGAAGAGGAATTCGACATCGAAATCCCTGACGAAGATGCAGAGAAAATCCAAGGCGTTCGCGACGCGTATGCCTATGTTGAACAGCATAAGGCGGCCTAGTTTGCCGTTCAGAGTGCAAGCTTTAGCTTGTTTTGTCCTTACGGTCAGAACAAGCTAAAGCTTGCACTCTAAACATTTATGAAGCGAAGAGTAGTAGTTACAGGACTCGGTTTGGTGACGCCGTGCGGAAACGACGTGGCTTCGACGTGGAGCGCGTTGATGAACGGCGAAAGCGGTGCCGATTTCATCAAGAAATTTGATGCTGAGCGGTATTCGGCAAAGTTCGCTTGTGAAGTAAAGGATTTCGATCCGCTAAATTTCCTTGATAAAAAGGAAGCGAGACGGATGGGAGCCTTCACGCATTTTGCTTTGGCGGCGTCCGACGAAGCAATGAAGCACAGCGGCCTAGTCATCGATGAATCGAACGCTGAAATGGTCGGAACGTATATCAGTTCCGGCATTGGAGACTTCTGGGCCATCGAACGCGAGCACGAAAAGCTGCTAAACTCCGGCCCTGACCGCGTTTCCCCTTTCTTTATTGTTTCGGCGATCGTAAATCTCGCGTCCGGTAATGTTTCAATCAGGCACGGGGCAAAAGGCCCGAATTCTGCGACAGCGACGGCGTGTTCGGCCGGAGCCCACGCAATTGGCGACAGTTTTCGTATCATCGAACGCGGCGACGCCGACGCGATGATCTGCGGCGGTGCCGAAAGTGCGATCACGCCGATGTCGGTCGCGGGATTTGCTTCGATGCGCGCCCTATCGACACGGAACGATGATCCGAAGCACGCTTCGAGGCCGTTTGACCTGACGCGCGACGGGTTTGTAATAGGCGAAGGTGCGGGACTCTTGATCCTTGAGGAGCTCGAGTTTGCAAAGGCGCGCGGAGCGAATATTTTGGCCGAGATCGTCGGTTACGGGATGAGCGGCGACGCTTTTCACGTAACAATGCCGGACGAGACCGGTTCCGGAGCGATCCGCGTAATGCAGCGGGCATTAAAAGATGCCGAGTTGTTTCCTGAGCAGATCGGTTATATCAATGCTCACGGCACATCGACGCCGTACAACGATAAATTTGAAACGCTCGCTATCAAAAAGGTCTTTGGCGAAAATGCTTACAACATCCCGGTCAGCTCGACCAAATCGATGACCGGCCACGCCCTCGGAGCGGCTGGCGGCCTCGAAGCGGTTTTCTCGGTAAAGG
Source organism: Acidobacteriota bacterium (assembly GCA_031362825.1). Taxonomy (GTDB): domain Bacteria; phylum Acidobacteriota; class Blastocatellia; order Pyrinomonadales; family Pyrinomonadaceae; genus OLB17. The sequence goes on from JANLTF010000177.1 coordinate 2,248, forward strand.
CTATGCTCGAGAACAAACTGCCGCCGACGATCAATTACGAATTCCCGGATCCCGATTGCGATCTCGACTACATCCCCAACGTCGCCCGCGAAGCGACTGTCGATTATGTCCTGTCGAATAACTTTGGCTTTGGCGGAACGAATGCGTGTTTGATATTTAAGCGTTATAATGGATAGCTGTAATGAATACTCAGACCACAACGGAACATCCGAGCGTTGCGAGGCCATTAAAGCTATTCCGTGAAGATGTTCACTATCCTGAGTCCCACGACGACGATATGGGCGAATCAACTTTGCACTATGAGCTGATCTCTTACTTTTTTCACTCACTTCGGTTTTTGTTTGCAAACGAATCGGATTTGGCTATTGCGGCCAACTTGAATCTTTATTATGAAGAAGGAAATCCGGTTAAATATTACACTCCTGACCTAATGGTTTCATTCGGAGTGCCCAGACGCGATCGTCAAGTTTACAAGCTTTGGGAAGAAAAAGTATTTCCGCAGGTTGTTTTTGAGGTTGCTTCTGGACGTACGTGGAAAAATGATATTGGCGAAAAAGCTGAATTTTACGATGCTTTCGGTGCTGAAGAATACTACCTGATCGACGCCGAACGGCGATATCTACCGCTGCCACTTATGGCGTACCGACGTATAGAAGGGCGTCTCCAATACGTTGCTCTAGATAATGACCGCATTTTTTCGCCGCTTTTGGGCATCGACATTGTTGACACGGGCAAGTCTTTTCGACTGTTCAACCCGGAAAAGCAGGAATTTTTGCGGGCAGTGTTGGGTGAGGAATAGAGAATGAGTGTTTTTCCGGTAGAAGGAAACCATGCGAACGCTTGAATATACATACTGGCAGGATGGTGAGTTTTTTATTGGTCATCTAAACGACTATCCGGATTACGAGACACAAGGATATTCAAAGAGTGAATTGATCGAAAACCTCAAGGACCTGTTGGGAGATTTTGAAACAGATCAGGTTCCGTTCGTTAGGAAAGTTGAAGAGTTGGTACTTGCCTAATGAAGCGGCGGTTGCTGATCAAAAGACTCGAAGAAATGGGATGTGTCCTCGTCCGTCATGGCGGGAAGCATGATTACGATACCAATTTTCGAACAAGGCAATCACAGCCAGTGCCACGTCATTCTGAAATAAACGAGCAGTTAGCGAAAGCAATAATTAAGAAACTCTCAGAAGAAAAATGAAGATAATAGTTTTAATGAAACAGGTTGCCAACAAAGATGCGGTTTTGCGCATTGCGGCTGACGGGAAATGGATCAACGAAGCTGATATTTCGCAGCAGACGAATGAGTCGGACGGCTACGCTCTCGAAGAAGCATTGCGAACTATCGAAGCGAAAGGTGAGGCCGAGGTTGTCGTTTGCACGCTGGGGCCGCAGACCGCAAAGACTGTGATCAAAGACGCCCTGGCTCGCGGGGCTGATCGTGCGATCCACGTTGTTGTTGAAGACAGCAAGACGCTTTCCGCTTATCAGATCGCTTCGGCGATCGCTGATGCAATTCGCGACGAAAATGCCGACCTGATCTTTGGAGGCCTGCAATCCGACGACGCGAGTTACGGCCAGACCGGCGTTATTTTGGCCGAACTGCTCGGCATTCCTCACGCGACGATCGTGATCGAAGTTGACCGTGCGAGCCTCGGCGAGACGCTGCGTGTCAAACGTGAACTCGAAAGCGGCTGGTATCAGTGGTTCACGTACCAACTGCCATCGTTGCTCACGATCCAATCAGGCATCTCACAGATCCGTTATGCATCGCTAAAAGGCATCATGGCCGCAAAGAAGAAAGAGATCCGCGATGTCACACCGACCATCGACGCTTTTGCCTCTGCTACGACGATCGACAAAGTTTACATGCCTCTCAAGACGAAACAAACTCAGATCCTCGGCAATGGCGACGCGAAGTCGGGTGCGGTCGAATTGGTTGAGAAACTCAAGACAGAGATTCGAGTTTTGTAATTTTCCTCGCGAAGAGAAGTTTTTGTCGAACGCTTGTCCAAGACAGGCGTTTTTGTTTTGTGTTTTTATCGAAAGTCATTTAACATACACACATTCAGTTCCTTATACAAACAAGTCGAGCAGATGCCCATCTTCGGGCTCAACTGATGGCTAAAATGTGTGACATGGTCAGGGACTGATCGACATTACCTAATCGGGAGAAGAAGCATGAAAAAAGGATCTAGACTAATGAATGTTTTAGGGATGATAGTCTCTATATTTGTATTTGCGGCAGTCTCTGCGGCGCAGGTCATCTATGACAATGGTGACCTTTCTACTGGAGCTACTTCCCGAAGCGGAGTTGCAGCCCCGGCCGGCACGACTTGGAGTGAACTCCAAAGCGATGTGGGCAATTTGACTGAATCCAATACAACTCTCGGCGTAGGTTGTCAGGTGGTCGGCGCCGCCACAAACAACCGATGTGCTGATAATTTTGTCATTCCCGCCGGACAGACATTCAGCATAACGGGCTTTCGGATGTTTGCCTATCAGACAGGCGCTACCGGGCCGGCGAGCCCTTTTGTTGGGGCGACGCTACGAATCTGGAATGGTGAACCTGGAGCACCGGGTAGCGTTATCGTGTTTGGTGATACAACGACGAACAGGCTAACTTCTTCGACCAATTCAAATATTTTTCGAACCGGTAATACAACTGTCCCTGCACCTGCCGTCCCGGGAACAACGCGTATTATCTGGCAAAACGACCTCAGTGTCAGCCCGACGTTGGTGCTTCCATCGGGAGGAAATTATTGGGTAGATTTTCAATTCGACGCTGGAGCAAACGGGAATTTTACGCCGGTCAGAACACCGGTTGGAGCACGTTCCTTCTCTCTTATGAACGGCAGGCAAAGTATCGCTGCTGCTGCTTTCCTGCACGCTATTGATACGGGAAATCCAGCGACGGCACCAGACTACTTCCAAGAGTTTCCGTTTAAGCTGCTCGGAACAGTTTCGGGTACTGCCACCCCTGTGCGGCGCATTCTCGATTTTGACGGTGACGGCAAGACCGATCTTGCGATCGCCAGATCTGCCTCGGCCGCCGGACAAACCACTTGGATCGTTCAAAACAGCACGGGCGGTGGAACGTCGGGCACTGCTTGGGGACTCGGAGTCGGCTTTGCCGGAGCCGATGTTCCGACACCGGCGGATTTCGATGGAGATGGTAAAACTGACGTTGCAGTGTGGCGTCCGGGGGCAGCTCTGACGGCCAGATTCTTCATTCTAAACAGTGCGACCAGCACCGTCAGTATTGCGCAGTTCGGGCAAACAGGAGACGATCCGTCTATTGTTGGGGATTACGATGGTGACGGCAAGGCAGATGTCGCTGTTTACCGTGCTGGAGCTAATGGCACATTCTTTTATCGCGGGACTCTCAACAATGCCGGTGGAGCTACGACGTTTATTCCTTGGGGAACGACCGGTGACATCGCTCTTCCGGGCGATGCTAATGGCGATGGTAAGAATGATTTCATGATCGTTCGAAATCAGGGCGGCAATATGACTCACTGGCGGTTAACTTTCCCCGGAGGAGTTCAGCCGGTCATCACTTTTGGATTGCCGGGTGATAAATTTGTCAGCGGCGATTTTGACGGCGACAGACGAGTGGATATTGCGGCTGTCCGTAGCAATGCGGGTGGATATAACTGGCACGTACTGGGAAGCTCTGCCGGTGCGTATATCGCCCAGACGTTTGGAGCATCGGCTACGGATTACCTTACGCCCGGGGATTACGATGGCGATGGACGGACTGATATTTCTGTCTGGCGCAGCGGAGCGGGTGCCGACTCGGGATTTTTCTTTGATTTGCCGACAGCCCGGCTGAGAGGCGCAAATAAATGGGGATCGTCCGCGGGCACACTGACCTCGCCCGATTATCCAGTTGCCAATTTCACCGTTAAGTAGTCATTGGCTTCACCAATCTGACAGACCGGGGACTGGCTTTTTGCCAAGCCCCGGTCTTTTTGTAACAATAATCCTTGGCCTTATTTCTTTTATGAGCATTTTAGTATTCATCGAGCACAAAGACTGCGTTCTGAACAAAACCTCGCTTGAGGCGATTGTGGCCGCACAGGAAATAGGAAAAAGCCTCGGGCTTTCGGTGTCTGCGGTTATTCCTTGCGATAAGGATTGCTCTTTGGCCCAGGAGATCGCGGGATATAACCTCAAAAAGGTCATCGTTGCAAAGAACGAGAAGCTTGGCACATATACGCCTGATGGTTATTCTGATGCGTGGGAACATGTGATCGAGGCGATCAATCCGCAATATGTCGTGATGTCGCATACCTATCAAGTGCGTGATTTTGCGCCGAAGGTTGCCGCGAGGCTTGGACGTGAGGTTGTCGGCGACTGCATACGTTACAAGGCTGATGGTGGAAAGCTGACACTCACTCGCCGTATCTTTCTCGGTAAACTTGATGCTGACGTGACGATCGGCGGTGATGCGCCGTATTTTGTGACGTTCCAGTCGGGATCTTTTCGCGGAGACAACGCGGAAAAGGGAAGTGCGAGTGTTGAGACGATGGAAGTCGCAGTTGGCGACATCCGTATGACGCCTGAGGCTCCGTTTCAAGAGGCAAAAGCGACCGTTGATCTTACAAAATCGGAGATCATCGTTGCGGTCGGACGCGGGATCAAGTCTCAGGAGAACATCGCCCTGGCGCAGCAGCTTGCGGACGCTCTCGGAGCCGATTTGGCTGCCTCGCGGCCTATCTGCGACAGCGAATGGCTGCCGATCGACCGTCAGATCGGTTCCAGCGGCCAGACGGTTGCTCCGAAAGTCTATATCGCTCTGGGAATCTCAGGAGCGATTCAGCACATCGTCGGTATGAAAAATGCGGGCACGATCGTCGCAATTAACAAAGACTCGGAGGCCCCGATATTTGACATTGCCGATTATGGAATTGTTGGCGACCTGTTCGATGCCGTGCCGGTAATGGTAGAAGAGATCAAGAAAGCGAAAGCGTAGGCTTTTTTCCAAATTGTTAATTCGAAGCTCGTCGATTTTCGGCGAGCTTTTTTTCGTCTCTGAATCTGCTTTATTCACTCTGTCGAAATGGTTCTCAAGCATAATTTTGTGGTTCTAATTTTTTACATTCAAGGAGTGAATTTTATGAAAAGACTACTTATTCTGATCGCAGTTCTAACATTTTCCGTCGGAGTCTCGGTCGCGCAGGAAAGCGGGCATGTTTCGGGGCAGACGCCCACACAGCAGATCGAACTACTTTGGGGATCGACCAGCGTTGATCTCAGTCCAGGCTTTCTGGGTGCCCTAACGTCGCTAAACATAGCTCCGGGCACGGTTTTTCCGACCTCTCTCCGTGGCGCGAGAGTTAGCTTTCCAATAACCGACGGAACGCTTGATCGTCAAACGCTTAGGGGTGAGATAGTTCACAATGGCGGCCTACGGCTTACGAGGGGTAATACTAAGGTTAAGCTGAAGAGTTTCATCATCGACACAACCGGAACCGGTATTGTGCTCACAGGACTCGTTTC
>JANLTF010000206.1:0-2368 GCA_031362825.1 Acidobacteriota bacterium
GTGCGGACGATCTCGCGGGAAACTTCTTCCTGGATCGGGAACAGCACATAGAATCTGGTGCCTTCGTCGAGTGCAGTGAGGATCTCGTCGGCCGCGGATTCGGGTGAGTCTTTTTTGACTTCGCGTCGGCAGACGTGGCAGATCGTCGTTCCGGCACGTGCGAAAAGCAGTCGGAGATAATCGTAGATCTCGGTCTGTGTCGCGACGGTCGAACGCGGATTTTTGGTCGCATTCTTTTGCCTGATCGCGATCGCGGGCGAGATGCCGGTGATCTCGTCAACGTCGGGCTTGTCCATCCGTTCGAGAAACTGACGCGCATACGCCGACAGCGACTCGACGTAGCGTCGTTGGCCTTCGGCATAAAGTGTGTCAAACGCGAGCGAAGATTTGCCGCTGCCCGAGACGCCGGTGATGACAGTCAGTTTGTTGACCGGGAACGAGACCGAGATATTCTTGAGGTTATGCGTGCGTGCACCGCGTACGACGATCTGTTCCTCTTTTATTTTCGCAGCGTGCATGGATAGGATATAGGCGATAAGCGCAATTCATTATTTTACCAAATCCAAAACACTCGTGCCAAAACCGGAATAATTTGCCGCCACAATGCAATATCTACCGCGTATGAAAACACTAATATTTACGATCCTTGTGGCGATATCGAGCAGTTTTTCGGCGTGTTTGAATCAGTCTGTTCCTGAAACGGCAGCCAAAATGCCGGCCGTTCCGACCACGAAAGCGGCAAAGCGTGCGGTGCTGGTCGAACTGTTTACATCCGAAGGCTGTTCGAGCTGTCCTCCGGCTGACAAGGTTCTGATGACGTTGCAAAACGATCAGCTCGTACCGAATACGGAGGTCATCACCCTCGGGTTTCACGTCGATTATTGGGACAACGGTTCGTGGCGAGATCGATTTTCGTCCGGTGAATACTCGCGGCGGCAAGAGGCTTATGCGAAACAATTGAAAACAGACGGAACCTACACGCCGCAGATCGTCGTGGACGGCGCGTTCGAATTTGTCGGCTCAAATCGGGCAACCGCGAATGAAGTGATCCCGAAAAGTGCGATGCAGCCGAAAGGAACGGTTGAACTCAAGATCGACGGCGGCAAACTGACGGCAGTTCTCTCGGGCCTGTCTGGGCATAACGCTACTGTCTTTCTCGCGGTTGCCGAAAGCGGCCTTTCTAATAAGGTGAGCGGCGGCGAGAATTCGGGAACCATGCTCGAACATGCGTCGGTCGTTCGCGAACTAAAGCCGATCGGTTCGGTCAACGGCAATCAGAATGAGGCCGGTTTTGATGTTCAATTGCCTGAAAACCCAGCGTGGAATGCCGAGAATATTCGGTACGTCGTGTTTGTGCAGGAAAAGGAGACATTGAAAGTTCTCGCGGTCGCACAGATCGCGAAATGACGATCTCATTCTTTGTTAGTTACCAGCGGACGTCGTACTGACCGAGATTGTCTCGCCAGGTGTCGGTTTCATCGTATTTTAGGATGGGAATTGTGCCTTCGAGCAATATCTCGGTGTCGGGGTCGCGGCGGAGGCGGTAGGAATGGCCGCTTGGTGAGGCGACGGTGAGGACGACTCGGCCTTCGTCCATTTTCGAGACGGCCGCAAACCGCCAGTCCTTTTTCGAGCGCACGACGAGCCGCGAGCCGGTGACGAGCGTATCAAGGCGGATTAGATTTTCGGCAGTTTCCACGACTTTTGGTATTTCTTGTAAAGTTCCTCGGCCAGTTGAATAAGATATGGATTTTTCGCGGGCGAGGCCCACGCGACGATGCGTTCGACATTGCGGCGTTCCATCGCGGTGCATCCGTCCGTGGCGGTATTTTGATGTAATATGACACAACGTACGCATACGTCGTTTAGTAGGGGACGCGATGCGACACAGCGGACAGGTAAGCCACGTTTTGTATTGTAGTAGTAGTATGTTGCCTGTATATTTGTGTCATAACGCGAACACTTCCATACTAATTGATAGTGTCACAGCCAAATAAGACAGGCGGTTAACATTTTTAATTACTGATTTTTATCGACATCACACAAAAAATAAAATTTAAGACAAAAAAAATAATTTAAGCTATTCTGGCATATATAAACTTAAATGTAATGACTGTTCGGCCTTTTACATCGGTAAAACGGCTAGAAACATTCAAACAAGGGCAGTCGAACACTTGAGATGTCTAAACAGTGTAGGTTTATCAAAATTCGCCTCCCACCTATAGATAAAAATCACTAATTTAATAAAGCTTCCGGGATAGATGTATTGCATAGAAATGGGATAGGTCTACGCCTTAATAATCTTGAAGCCCTGGAAATAAAAAAGTCGATTAGATTTGTCGAACACCCCGATTTTTTTAAATATTTC
>JANLTF010000208.1:0-8840 GCA_031362825.1 Acidobacteriota bacterium
GCACGCCTTGAAGACCTAATATCTCGACCGGTGTTGCCGGCCAAGCTTCCGTCACGGCTTCGCCGCGGTCCGAGAACATCGCACGAACCTTGCCTGAATACTGTCCGACGATGAACGGATCGCCGACCTTGAGCGTTCCCTGTTGGACAAGTGCTGTCGCAACGGCTCCGCGTCCCTTGTCGAGTTTTGCTTCGAGCACGACGCCAGACGCACGACGTGTCGGGCTGGCCGTAAGTGCGAGAATATCTGCCTGTAAAAGAACTGTTTCGAGCAGTGTATCCAGATTCTGTCGTTGTTTCGCTGAAACCTCGACCATTTCGGTCTCGCCGCCCCATTCGACGGGATTTAGGCCCAGAACTGCGAGTCCCTGTTTGACCTTGTCGGCGTTTGCTCCGGGTTTATCGATCTTGTTGATGGCAACGATGATCGGCACACCGGCGGCCTTTGAATGCTCGACTGCTTCGACCGTCTGCGGCATGACGCCATCATCGGCTGCGACTACGAGAATGACGATATCGGTCGCCTTGGCACCTCGGGCACGCATCATGGTAAATGCTTCGTGACCCGGCGTATCAAGGAAAACAACGCGTCGCGGTTCTGCGGGATCATCGGCGTTCGGCACCATTACGCTGTAAGCACCGATGTGCTGCGTTATACCACCGGCTTCGCCTTCGGCTACATTTTCTGAGCGAATAGCGTCGAGCAGCGATGTTTTACCGTGATCGACGTGTCCCATGACGGTGATGACCGGTGCACGCGGCAATTCGACGTCATCGGCATCGGCGGCGATAAGCTCTTCGAACTCCTGTTCGATGACCATTTCCTCGAACGGAACAAAGCTCACGTCATAACCAAATCCGACGGCCATTTCCGTAGCCATTTTTTCGCCGATCGGCTGATTTAGTGTCGCGAAGATGCCTTTCTTGATGAGTAGCTGCACGATGTCACGCGGCGTGATGCCGAGAGCTTCGGCGAATTCGCGGATCGTCGCTCCTTCGGTAAGGCGAACGGCCTTCAGGTTGGCGGTGTCGATGGCGCCGACCTGATCAAGTACACGCTCCTCGATCGTTCGTTTCTGCGGTGTGTCGAGATCGCGTTCGGCAAATCTGCCGCCCTTGTCATTAGCACCTTTGCGTCCGCCTCCGCGGCCGGGCCGTCGGCGGTTGTCGGTCGGTGGCGTGTAATTCATCTGCGGTGTCGCAGTTTCGCCTGGAGTTCCCTTAAATTCGACACGGCGGCCGCGAGAATCGACTCCGGATTTGTCGCCGAGGAGACGGCCTGTCTTGGTCGGGGCGTCGGAGACCAGTTTGTCGCCGGCTTTGATGCCTTTCTCTAGAGCTTCTTTAGTAAGCGTGAGCGTCTTTCGGACGACTCCCGATTTGCCAACGATCGGTTCGGTTCCGGTCGTTGTTGGGGCGACGGCAGGAGCCTCGTTAGCCGGTGCGGCCTCGACCGTTTCTGTAGTCGTTGTTTCGACCGGAGCCTCGACAACTTCTTCGGCCTTTGGCTCGACCACTACTCTTTTCTTAAGTGTTTTGTTAACGCTCGTCGCAGGCACTTCGACAGTCTCTACAACTTCGACCGGCGGTTCTGCGAACTTCGTCGCGACGAGTTTCTTGACGGTCCGTGTTTGAGTGGCTTCTGCTGGTTCTATCGCAGGTTCGGCGGCGACCGGCTCGACAGCCGGAGTTTCTACTACGGGCTCAGCGTCAGGTGCAACAGATTCATGGATCGCATCGTCGGCGTGGGCACCGTCTTCTTTTTTGACGGCTTTGATGATCTTGATCGCCCGCTTGGGAGCGATCTCGGTTTTGGGAAAGTACTTGAGTCTGACCTTTTCAGCAAACTCGGCGCTGACCGAGTTTGACGCGACGCTGACATCCGCACCGACACGGCGCAGATCTTCCATCACACGCTTCGTGTCCTGTTTCAGCTCTCGCGCCAAGTCGTAAATTCGAACTGCTTTTCGAATTGCCATATATAAAATATCTCAAACCTAGCCCAATCTGATCGGGCATTTTCTGCCTGTTGGGCAGATCACTCGGCCGCACGCGGCCACTCATCGGTGTTGGACGAAAGGCATAACTATTTAGCCTCTTCTTCGTCCGTCGCCGCGGCTTCGCCTTCGGCCGCGTCGTCTGCCGTTTCTTCGATAGTTTCGTCAACACTCTCTTCCGTCACTTCCGCTTCGGCTGTCGCTTCGACGGTTTCAGCTTCGGCATCTGCCGTTTCTTCTACTATCTGTTCGGCAACTTCTTCGGTTTCCGCCGCAACTTCTTCAGTTTCAGCAGTTTCCTCTGCTTCCGGCTCGGCTTCGGCCTCTTTGGCCTCAACGATCAAAGCCGCTGCGGCAAGGATCGATTCGGCCTGATCGAGACTCACGTCGAGGAAATCGACCAGATCATCCACCGATGTCGCTGCCAGCTTCTCGACATCGTCGATTCCCTTTTCAGCAAGCGTTTCTGCCTGTGTCGTAGTCACGCCTTCGAGAGCAGTGATAGGAACGGCCTCGCCGGACGCCATCATACGGCCCATCTGTTTCGTGATCTCTTTCTTAAGCAGCTCTTCGATGACGATCTTGATATCCCAACCGACAAGCCGCGCGGCGAGACGGACGTTCTGTCCTTTTTTACCGATCGCGAGGCTGAGCTGATCTTCGCCGACGATGACTTCCATCTGACGATTATTCAGATCAGTAATACGAACCTGCGAGACCTTTGCCGGCGACAAAGCGTTCGCAGCAAATACCGACGGTTCGTCCGACCATTCGATAATGTCGATCTTTTCGCCACGAAGTTCCTTGATGATCGCCTGCACACGCGAGCCTTTCATGCCGACACAGGCTCCGACCGGATCGACATCCTTCTCATTCGAAGCAACCGCGATCTTGGCTCGATCGCCGGGTTCGCGGACGCACGATTTTATGACGACCGTGTCGTCATAAATTTCCGGCACTTCCATCTCAAACAAGCGCTTGAGCAGGTCGGCCGCGGCACGCGAACCCTTGATCTGCTGACCGCGCTGATCTTTCGAAACATCCACGATTACGACGCGGATGCGTTCGCCTTGATTCCACATTTCGCCGCGTGACTGTTCGCTCTTTGGCACGATCGCTTCGAGGTTGTTTCCAAGCTCGATGATCATATCGCCGCGCTCGAAACGCTTAACGCTGCCGTTTATCAGTTCGCCTTTGCGGTCGATATATTCGTCGTAAACCTTTTCGCGAATGGCCTCGCGAACCTTTTGGACGAGGATCTGCTTGGCGGTCTGGGCGGCAATGCGGCCCATTTCTTCCTGCGGCAGAGGAATAAGGAGCATATCGCCGACCTCGATCTCGTCACCGGCCATTTCGATGGCGTCAGCGAGGGAAAGTTCGGCGGATTCGTTCTCGACCTCTTCGACCACGGTCTTCTGCACCGAGATCTCGATCATTCCTTCTTCGTTGTTCCAGTCAACCTGAATGCTGTCGCCGGTCTTGTCCTGATTGCGAAACTGCTTACGGGCCGCTGCTTTCACAGCTTCCTTCATCGCCTCGATGACCATATCGCGATCAAGTCCCTGTTCCGTGCACAGCATTTCAATGCTCTGTCCAATGGATGATGTCATAACTTACTAACCCTGGCGTTTCTTAAACTCTGCATCGAGATCGATCTTCAAATTTGCCTTGGCGACCGCTTCGTAAGGGAATGTCGTTTCCCCGACTGTGCGATCTTCGACCGTGATCTCGCGGCCCTCGACGCCTGTTAAATTACCAACAAAATTCTTCTGTCCGGCAAATTCCTGCGAGGTTTTTACCTTTACAAGCTTACCCGTGAACTTTTCAAAATCTGCGAGCGAATAAAGCTCGCGTTCGATCCCCGGCGACGAAACCTCGAGAACATACTTGCCGGGAATAAAATCATCAGCATCCAATACTTCTTCGATCGCTGATGAAAAACCTCCGCAATCATCGAGCGTTACTCCGTCCGGCTTGTCAATGTAGATGCGGACGACCGAATCGCGTTTTGTTCCGGCAACCTCAGAATGGACAAGTTCGACGCCTCGATCCTCAGCAACTTTCGTCGCGATCTCTCTAATTCTGCCCGGAATCGAAAACTCTCCCATCATTCACTCGCCAAAAAAATAAAAAGTGGGCCGAGACCCACTTGATACGTCCGATATACGCATCGCAACAAACGATCAGTATATAAATAAACTACGACATAATGCAAGTGAAAAACTAAACAGCCGCACGCACCGCCGCAAGGATCTCATTAACCTCGGCAAACTTCTTCTCTACGGGTTTAAGCCCGTCAGATTTTGGATCGGCTAGGAACTCTTCGATAACAACGCCAAGTTCTCGTGTGGCCGCGAGCAAGCGATTGGATTCGCGTTCGAGATTGCGTGCCGCGTCAGGGCGTGCTGTGCCGACCTTTTTGGCTTCGGCGATCCCCCAATGGGTCAATCGGAGTACGTTGGATCGAGATTCGGTCACCCAGCTTTCGGCTTTCAGGTGATCGGCGATCTCGTCGATGCTTGGAAAATAGCCTGCGCGTTTCACGATTTCGACAAAATCGACATCGACCCCTTCGCGACCACCGGCGGCCTCAAAGACCTTTAACAACATTTTGTGATATGTATCCATTATTTCCGTTTCGATCGAAGTATTGACATCACACCACGCGTTCAAACGCAACACGGGCAGCCCCAAGCACACCTGCATCCTCACCAAGTGAGGCGCGAACAATATTAACACGTTCCGCCGGTTCGCGAAACGCCCTTTTGCTTACCTCGATGCGCGCATGCCCGATAAACATATCCCAACCGGCCGAAACGCCGCCGCCGATAACGATCATGTCGGGATCTAAAACATTTACGAGGCCCGCAAGGGCGATGCCGAGATATCTGCCCATTTCCGCAAAAACCGCGATGGCTCGATCGTCGCCTTGTTCCGCAAGATCGTACACTTTGAGCGGCGTATCGACATCGATACCGGCCTCCGCCGCCATTCGGACTATCGCGGTTCCGGACGAATATTGCTCAACACAGCCGCGACTGCCGCATCCGCAAGGATGCCCGTCCGGCTCAACACAAATATGGCCGACCTCACCAGCGGTGCCGTCTTTGCCTCGGTAGGCTTTGCCATCGATCATCAAGCCGCCGCCGACGCCCGTGCCGAGCGTGACGCCGATGACGTTGTCAATTCCGCGAGAGGCTCCTAACCAATGTTCGCCAATGGTTGCCGCAGTGGCGTCGTTTTCGATCAGAACCGGCAACTTGAGACGGTCGAAAAGTATCGCCAGTAGGTTAACGCCCTCGAGCGCCGGAATATTTGGCAATTGCTCAAGAACGCCGCCCTCGGCACTGCTCGCCACGGGCACGGCCGCGGCCGCCGCAAAAACGTTCCCGCGAGAAGCAACATCGGCTCTTACTTGCTCAAAACCGCTGACGATAAACGCGACCATTTCCTCGGTCGAAGCGATTATTGGTGTCGGCCGTTTTAGTCGAGCCAATATCTCGCCGTCGGATCTGACCGCAGCAAACCGCGCGTTCGTGCCGCCTAGGTCGAGTGCCAACGCGACTTCGTTCATTTCGTTACCTGTCAACGTTTCGGACGGTCGGCTTCCGGGACATTGAGATAAACGTCCTCGTATTTCGTGTAGCCATCCTTAATGATCGTGTCCATCATGTTCGCCTTATCGACCGTCGTTACCTCGAGCAGGATCGACGGAACTTCCTTTTTATTTGCGTCGTTCATGAACGGCTTAGTGTCGAGCGGTTCCTTTTTCGCGAGTTTGATCGCGGCTTCGACGGCGGCATTCGCGAGAGGAATGATCGGCTTATAGACCGTCATCGATTGCTTGCCCTCAGCAATTCGCTGCAACGCTCCTTTGTCCGCGTCCTGGCCAGTGACAACGATCTTGCCCGATAGGCCCTTTTTGCTCAGTGCACTCGCGACACCGCCGGCCATGCCGTCGTTCGAAACGACAAATGCCTGGATGTTGTCATTGTTCTGCGTAAGGGCGTTTTCGGCAAAATTAAGTGCGAGTTCCGGTTTCCAGTCCTCGATATTCTGTCTGGCTACGATCTTGATGTCGCCTTTGTCGATTGCGGCTTGCAGAACCTCCATCTGGGCCTTTTCCATAATCAAGGCGTTATTGTCCGTGGAGGAGCCAAGCACCATTGCATAATTCCCTTTGGGCACAGTCTTTAAGGCATATTCCGCTATCTTCTTACCGATCACCGGAACCTGATGCGAGATATATAGATCGAGCTTGTCCGAATTGATCAAGCGGTCGTAACTGACGACCGGCACGCCCTGGGCCTTTGCCTTGTCGACCATCGACGCAGCCTGATCTGCATTCTGCGGAGCGATCACGAGAACGTCAACTTTCTGCGTGAGCAGATTGTCCACATCATTTGCCTGCCGGTCGGCGCTGTTGTTGGCGACCGTGACGACGCAATCAACGTTCATTTTCTTGCAGTGAGCTTCAAAGGCTTCGCGGTCGCGCTGCCAGCGTTCTTCTTTGACCGTCGCCATCGCGAATCCGATCTTGAGCTTTTTCTCTTTCGGTCCGCTCGAACACGAAACCGCGAGGAACGCCGCGAGAATTGAAACAATTAACTTAAATTTCATATTTTCATCACTCCGCATATTTGATCGACTCCCGAAATTAAATCAAAAAATGCCGATTTCGGCAATGTCGCTGCACTACACAGTCGATCGGACCCAGCTGTTTTTCATCGTGGATGTTCGCCGTGCGTCTCTGTCGGATCTCAGTTCATTTGTTCCCGGATGAAGTGCGGGCAAAAAATGTTTTTGACGTCCATCCATTTCAGGCGTACGAAGGCAGAACCCAGCAATCATTTTTTGTTTCCGCCTATTTCAGGATTGTTGGTTTTGGTCGGCAAGACTTTGATACTCACGGAGAAAACCCCTAAGAACAGCAAAATGTCGGTGCGGAAAGCGCCCTCTACATCCTTGATGATTTCGGTACTCGCTTCGTATTCGATGATAGCTCTGGCGGGTGAATCCGCGGCGGCAGGACAACTATCTTTGACCAACGAACGTGACGTGGTTTCGGTAAATGGTGACAATGCTCCGGACGGACGAACATTTTTACCTCCAGCCGGATCGTTACGTCGGAAAAGAACGGTGCAACTTTGAATCTCGGAAAAGCGGGCATGGTCGAGCTTGACCCGAACACCTCTCTGGTCGTTTCGTTTGACCTGAAGACAGTCAGCGTGGATCCGCTGACCGGTTCGATCACGAATCTTCGCCCGGTCGAGAACATTAATGTCTCGACGATCACCGGGTCGCTATCTTTGAAACAGGGCGAATCCGCTTCGGCTCAAGGCAACGATAAATATGATCGTAAAGATCCTGATGGCAGGTGTACCCAAGACACAAATAAAGACGGTAAGATCGATTGCGGCGCGGGATGGCTCGGAACGCCGGCCGGAATCGCAACGATCGTGATCGGCGCAGCTGTTGGTCTTGGCGTGGGTATTTATGTTTTCACCCAGGGGGGCAAACCCAAGTCCAAGCTAATCAGGTTTTCGACGAGCGTTTTTTTTGATTCACGATCCCCAGGACCGAGCTATTTTAGGGCCGACCTCGGGGATTTTTGCGCGTTAACTTACGGTGCACTATAATTATTAATTTCTATGTTCGCCTTTTTTTGAGTTTTGCCTTTGAAATGGTTGCCGGTTGTGTTATAAATAGTTACCAAATCTCAGCTTAGAAGTTTATTGAGCGACGTTGGTTGTATTTTTCAATTTTTTGGCGTCATGGGTCGTTTTCATTGACAACTGGCTCGTGTTCGCGTATAAATTGAAATGTTTGATTTTTTGAAATTATTGAATTGAAGCAATTGAAGAGGAGAACTATGAATAGCAAACTGTGGATTAGAAATGCACTTTCGATGTGCTCGATGGTTGCGATACTCGCAACTTCCTCAATGGTTGCATTGGCTGGTGAAGCCAAAGCAGCCGGCGAACTTATTGTGAACGGCAAAGATGTTGTTACCGTTAATGGTGAAGCTGCGACGAGCGGACGAACGATTTTCACTTCCAGCGTCATCTCAACTCCTGAAAATACCGGAGCAACACTCAACCTAGGCGCCGCCGGGCAGTTGGAAGTCGCCCCGCGATCAGCCTTGGTCCTGACCTTTGACAGCAATGCGATTAGTGTCAACCTGAACTCCGGATCACTTAGTGTTCTAAGAGCGACTCAAGCCGTCAGCGTTAATGCAGATGGAAAGGCGTTGACGTTGGTTGCTGGTGAGTCGGCAATGGCTTTCACTGGTAAAGTCGACGACGACCAGAGGGATTCAAACGGCAATTGTGTCGATACTGACAAAGACGGCAAGCTTGAATGCGATGCAAAGAGCGGGAATTGGCTCCTTTTTGGTGGGATTTTTGCCGGTGCTATAGCGGCTATCGTCATAGCCGCTGTTGCGGACACCAATCGCACACTTGGGGGCGGGACCACTGTTGTCAGCCCAGTCCGTTAATTTTTTGTACCTTATTTTGGTGTGTAACACTTAAAACCTAATTCATCTATTCCACGGAGAATAGTACAGGAGGATATTTACTCAAATGCTCGGCAAAAACAGACTTCGCAAAATAACCACTTTATTCACAGTTGCAACCGTATGGACGGTTTACTCGATGGTCGCATTCGCAATCCCCAGCCTGACTGGCGGCGAGATCACGGTAACAGGCACTGTAACCGTTAACGGCCAGACCGCCGTCTCTAATTCAACAATTACTTCTGGCAGCACGATTGTGACCGGTGCAAATTCGAGTGCCGTCATCAGTCTCGGCAAATCGGGACGTGTCGAAGTTCTTGCAAACTC
>JANLTF010000211.1:0-8131 GCA_031362825.1 Acidobacteriota bacterium
GTAAAGTACGTCGTGAGCTGAAGTCTGATCGGTGACTACGTCGGGAAGGATATCGCGTTCGATCAGTTCCCAAAGCACCTCAGCTGCGTTTCCGTTCAGCGCGATTGATTTGGGCTCTTTCGATTGTACTGCGGCGTTTACGAGTTCGATTGCATGTTCAAGATGGCGGGCCTTTACGTCCACCTGCTTCAATTGCAGTCTGCGGTCAATTCGCCAATCATCCACATCGATCAGCAGCCCGACTCCGCCGTTGAATGTGATCGCCTGAGCCTGAGCACCTCCCATTTCGCCGAGGCCCGCGGTGAGTACGAGTTTACCGGCAAGCGTTCCCCAGCCGTGTTGACGTGCCAGAGAGCCAAACGTCTCATACGTGCCCTGCAAAATACCTTGCGTCCCGATATATATCCACGAACCTGCCGTCATCTGGCCGTACATCATCAGGCCGTCGCGTTCGTACTGGTCGAATTGCTCCTGCGTCGCCCAGTGAGGGACGATGTTGGTATTGGCGATAAGAACGCGCGGTGCATCTGTGTGAGATCTGAATACGCCGACAGGCTTTCCAGACTGTACCATCAAGGTTTCGTCTTCGTTCAGCTCGCGTAAACAACGCAATATCGCGTCATACGATTCCCAATTCCGAGCCGCTTTTCCGCGTCCGCCGTAAACGATCAAATTGTCGGGATCGAACGCGACATCGGGATCGAGATTGTTCTGGATCATTCGATAAGCGGCCTCGATGAGCCAGTTTTTGCACGAAAGTTCGGTGCCGGTTGGTGCGTGTATGATTCTTGGCATATTTCCTAATGAGATATAATAGCCGAAATTCGAAGGGCAAGAAATTGTGGTTCGAACTTATTCTGTTGGCCTTGCGTATGTGCTAAAGTCTCAAAATTATACGAAAGGAAGTGAACCAATAATGAAGATTTTGAATACCGCTCTTGTAGCCTTAGTTTTTGCCCTGACTCTGACCTTTACGGCGGCTGCGCAGTCAGACAAGGTGGCGGTCCAGCCGAAGTATGACGGCGAACTCGCAAAGCGGCTCGGTGCCGACGAGCGTGGGATGAAAAGCTACGTTCTGGTCATTCTAAAAACGGGGCCGAAAGACGGGGATTTTAAAGGGAAGGAGCGTGACGACATTTTCGCCGGCCACATGTCGAACATCGGCAAGCTGGCTGACGAGAAGAAGTTGGCGGTCGCGGGGCCTTTTGTCACTAATGAAAAGGGCTATCGAGGCCTGTACATATTTAACGTGACGACTCTGGAAGAAGCAAAGGCCATGGTTGAGACGGATCCAGCAGTGAAGGCGGGAATATTGATCCCTGATATGACGCTGTGGTACGGCTCAGCCTCGCTGATGGCGACACCTGAGATCCACAAAACGATCACTAAACCAAAACCGTAAATGATTCGAGCTGATCTGATAATTCATAACGCGGGGCAACTTGTGACGTGTGCCTCCGGCGGCAAACCAAAGCGCGGTGCGGCGATGCTCGATGTCGGCATTATTGCTGATGGCGCGGTTGCGGTCGTGGAAGGCAAATTCGCGGGTCTTGGGAGGTCGGCGGAGATTTTGGCGGCGTTCACTTCGGCTAAAGTCGTTGATGTGCAAGGGCGCGTTGTCTGTCCTGGTTTTGTCGATCCGCATACGCATATTGTCTATGCGGGCGATCGTTTGAACGAGTTTGAGCTAAAGATCAAGGGTGCGGAATATCTTGAGATATTGGCGAGCGGCGGCGGGATCATCTCGACTGTGAAGAATACGAGATCGGCGACGGTCGAGGCTCTGGCAGAGCAAGGCCTTGCTCGGCTCGATAAGATGTTGGCGTGCGGGACGACCACCTGTGAGATCAAGACCGGTTACGGGCTTGATACCGAAAGCGAGCTTAAGATGCTTGAGGTGATCGCGGAACTCGACCGGCGGCACGCGATCGACATTGTTCCAACGTTTCTCGCGGCCCACACCGTGCCGCCCGAGTTTAAGGGCAATACGGATGGCTACGTTGATCTGGTTTGCGATGAAATGCTGCCGTTCGCTTGGAAGTGGTATGAGCAGTCGCATTTCCATGGATCAATGCCGTTCTTTGCAGATGTTTTCACTGAGCGCAACGCATTTGACGCTGAGCAATCGCGCAAAATACTTGAAACTGCTGTAGGCATTGGTTATGGAATCAAGGCTCACGTTGATCAGTTTTCGAATCTCGGAGGTTCATCTGTGGCAATGGCTGCGGGGGCGACATCCATAGATCATCTCGACGCAATTTCCGACGAAGAGATCGCACAACTCGCGGCGGGCGTTACTATCGGTATTGTGATCCCGACTGAGAATTTCAGTGCGGGAAAGACACATTTTGCAAATGCGCGGAAGATGATCGACGCCGGTTGTGCCATTGCTCTCTCGACTGATTATAATCCCGGCTCAGCACCATGTCCGTCACAGCCGATGGCGATGGCGATCTCTTGTCGATATCAGAAGCTGCTGCCGTGCGAGGCGTTAAATGCGGCGACGATAAATGCGGCCTATTCAATTGGGCTTGGCGACCGGTTGGGCTCGATCGAGGTTGGAAAACAGGCCGATATGATTGTCATAGATTCGAACGACTATCGATCGGTTAGTTATGAGTTTGGAGGCAATCTTCTGAGACAGGTAATCAAAAAAGGCGTAAGCCTGACCTAAATCAATCCCGAAAGTTGTGCTAATCTCTCATTGTCTATGACCCCTCAAATAATTCTTGATGGCGAGAGCCTGACTTTCGAAGAAGTAATTGCGGTTGCGAATGGCAAGCCAGGCGATCCGCGCGTGATTCTCTCGGATCCAGCCAAAGCCAATGTGAATTGTGCGGCGGCGGCGGTGCAGACCTTGTTGGTTCGCGGCGAGATCGCGTATGGGATAACGACCGGTTTTGGGGCGTTCAAGGACAAGATCATTAGCCGCGAAGAGGTTGAGCTGCTGCAGCGGAATATTGTTGTGAGCCATGCGGTTGGGGTCGGCAATTCGTTCGATGCAGTGTCCGTGCGGGCGATAATGCTAATTCGGGCGAATACGCTGGCACGCGGATTTTCAGGGATTCGGCTTGAGACGCTGGAGTTGATACTCGAATTGCTCAATCGAGGCGTTCATCCGGTGGTCCCGGAAAAAGGAAGCCTCGGTGCTAGCGGCGATTTGGCTCCGCTGGCCCATTTTGCCTGCGTTTTGATCGGCGAAGGTGAGGCGGAAATTGGTGGAGACACTGTCAGCGGTGCCGAGGCTTTGAGACGGGCAGGACTTGAACCGATCACGCTGGCGGCAAAGGAAGGGCTTGCTCTGACCAATGGAACGACCGTAATGACAGCGGTCGGATTGCTTGAGACGGCCAAAGCGATCCGTCTGGCGAACGTCGCAGACGTTGCGGGAAGTTTGACGCTTGAGGCTTTGAACGGGACTTGTTCGGCTTTTGACCAACGTATCCATGCTTTGCGGCCGCATCCCCGCCAGATCGAGTGTGCTAGGAATCTGCGTGAAATCCTGGATGAGAGTGAGTTTGTCCGAGATTTTGATCCCGCGAATGTGCAGGATGCGTATACGCTGCGATGTATGCCGCAGGTGCACGGCGCGTGCCGCGACGCGATCGCTTATGCGGAATGGCTGATCAAACTTGAATTGAATTCGGTTACTGATAATCCTCTGATATTTGTAAGTGGAGAGTCGAGAGTGGAGAGTGGAGAGCCGAACTCCGAATCTCGGGACACTCCACTCTCGACCCTCGACAAGATCGAAGTGATCAGCGGCGGGAATTTTCATGGCGAGCCGCTGGCTTTGGCATTTGATTATTTGACGATCGCGCTGTCGGAGCTGGGAAATATATCGGAACGGCGGATAATGCGGCTAACGGATGAAGACTCGAACGCCCATATTTTGCCGGCATTTTTGACCGAACACGGCGGGATCAATTCGGGATTTATGATCGTCCAATACACGGCGGCGGCGTTGTGTACGGAAAATAAAATACTGGCACATCCGGCGAGTGTTGATACAATACCGAGTTCGGCTAATGTGGAAGATCATGTTTCGATGGGAGCGACTGCGGCTCTGAAACTGCGGCAGGTCGCGGACAACCTCGAACACATACTTTCCCTCGAACTATTCTGTGCCGCTCAGGGCGTTGATTTTCGCAAGAAACGGATGGGTGGCGAGCGAAAGTTGGGAAAGGGAACTCGGGGCGTTTATGCGAGAATAAGGTCGCAAATACCGTTTATCGAACGGGACGAATATATGAAGGGCCACATGAACGCGGCACACGCGATCGTTCGCGAATTTAATGAAGGGAAAATATGAAACGACAGAGATTGATAGGAATGGCAGTCGCGGCACTGTTTGGGGCGAGCTGCTGGTCGATGGGCTCGAACACGACGCGTTCCGCACCGTCTGAACTGCCAAGGACCAGTACCACGACGGCCTCTGCAACACCGACACCGAAATCGACCGCTTCGCCCTCGGGCAATACGAACATGACGCAAACATCGACGCCGAGATCCTATCTTGAAAATCTCGCTCCGGACTTCGCCCAGCCGACGGACGATGCTGGCAAGTTACTGCTTCGGGAATATGGCTCGCTTTTTGTAGCTCGCGGCGGTGTGACTCCGCCTAAGAAGGTTGTCTTTAAGGATGAGAGCGATGTTTTGGCGTTTCAAAACTCTACTTCGCACCGAGTCGCAGTCGTTGGCGGAAAAAGCATCGACCTACAAACGGCTGCGATGACAGCGCTTGAGAACTCGGTCAAGGATGCGAGGGCTTCGAGCCTGACGATCACGCCGCGCGGAGCCGATCCTGCCAGACGCAGCTATCAGCAGACCGTTATCAATTGGAACAGCAGAGTAAAACGAGGATTCCAGGTTTGGACCGCCAAGGGAAGAGTTAGTGCCGGCGAGGCGAAGCGTATCAGCTCGCTGACGCCTTACGAGCAGGTTCCTGAGATATTCAAACTCGAATCTCAACAGATATATTTCGCCCTCAATCAGGAAAAATCGATCATCTATTCGGTGGCGCCGCCGGGAACGTCACAGCATATCGCGATGCTCGCTCTTGATATCGAAGAGTTCGGAAACGCGAGCGTTCGGGCGATCCTCGCAAAGAACGGCTGGTTTCCTACGATCGCATCCGATCTGCCGCATTTTACATTCCTCGGTGTTTCCGAAGCCGAATTGCCAAGGCTCGGACTAAAAAAGGTGCAAAGTGCCGGCCGCGATTTTTGGGTTCCTGATCTATAAATTACCGCAGCGTCCCCATTCCGCCGTCGACGTGAAAGATCTGGCCAGTGATCCAATTTGACTCGCCGGTCAGGAGGAACTCGGCCATCGCTGCCACTTCATCTGAGGTTCCTACCTTGCTCATTGGGTTGCGACCTTCGGCCGCCTCACGCTTTTCGGGCGAACTCAGAAGCCTTTCTGCGAGCGGCGTGTCGGTCAGCGACGGTGCGATGCTGTTTACGCGGATCTTAGGTGCGAATTCGGCCGCAAGCGAACGAGTAAGACCCTCGACCGCACCTTTTGCCGCGGACACGGATGCGTGAAATCCCATTCCAGTTTGAACTGCCACTGTGCTGAACAAAACGATCGATGGATTCGCAGCCTCTTTCAGATTTGGTAGTAAGGCTTGTATTGTTCTCACTGCGCCTAGAAGATTTATGTTGAGATCGGCGAGAAAGTCCTTTTCGGTCAGTCGATGGAACGGCTTGAGGTTAATGCTGCCGGGGCAATAGACGACGCCGTCGACCGGGCCTTCGATCAAAGGGAAATCGCCGGTTCCAACGGCATCGTATTCTAGATAGTTTACGTTTTGAATTCTGTCTAGATCTCCCTCACTGCGACTCAATGCTGTTACAGAATTGCCGCCAACCGCCAGACGTTTCGCGATAGCGTTTCCGATGCCTTTGCTGGCGCCAACGATCACTATTTTCTTTTTCATATCTGTGAATGCCCGAATCAAGGGTTTCGCACCATTTCCTTCTCTGGATTCAGGATTTTGGTCCGTCGCAAATAAAGACGACGGCCACAGGGCCGTCGTTGCGAATAGACATTGAATTCTTAACTACTTGATCAAATACGGATCGAGAAGTTTCATCCACGAGCGCTCGGCGCGTCTATACTCTTCCGGACAGCGAACGGCACGCTGCTCCGGTAAACCGTCAGGCCCGACCATAAACTCATTCTTTTCGGGATTGCTGCCATATGCCAGACAGATCATGTCGTAAAAGCGCGTCTTGCTGAAAGAATGCTCGTCCCAAAACAGCATATCTCCCTTGTCCTGATCGCGTGATGCGATCTCGAATTCGAGAGCAGCATTGATCGTGCTGACCGTGCCCTCGTCCGAACCGTCGAGCATCAAGATCGTTGCGAGTTGATCGACAGCGTCCTCTTCGCGGCCCGTTGCGGGCAGCTCCCAGACGTCGATCAGGCAATGTCCGAGCTCGTGAAATAGCGTTTGGATAAGTGTGTCTTCGACCATCGCATCGACCTTTGCCTGATCTTTTTCGATCGTTTTGAATTCGGCTTCGTATTGGTCGAGAAGCTCGTAGCAGAACGTGATCTCGGATGTGCCCGGATTATAGAAAGCGTTGGGCGTTCCGCATAGATCCATGTTGATATAGACGTCCTTCGGCATTGCGATCATCTCGTTGAGACCGGTCGCGATCTCCTGAAACGCTGCTTTGAGTTCCTTCGGCATGTCTTTCTTTGGATCGTTTGCCTTTGTTTTTGGGGAGAAGCCGACCTTAAAGTCTCCCTTGTCGAGTGGATGCTTTTTGGGCTTCGCCGGTGTAGCCGCTGGTTTCGGGGCGTTTGACGGCCGTACGGTGTTGCCCGTTTGTGCATTCGCAGGCCCCACGAGCCATGCTGTGCCGAGAACGATCGAGAGGGAAGCCAGTGCGAAGATGCCGATGAGTATTGATTTCATTGTGTTCTGATTGTGCTCCTATTAATTTTTTATCGAGATACTGCCGATACGGTTTCCAGCAATTATAAACGGGATTTCTAATACAGTAAACGGGAAAAGCGGAAGAAAGGTGTCAATGCGGGCAATAAAAAACCGGGCAGCCGCCCGGTCGATCGTTTTGAAAAGTTGGTACACCCGGCAAGATTCGAACTTGCGACCCTCTGATTCGAAGTCAGATACTCTATCCAGCTGAGCTACGGGTGCGTGTAACCAAGAGAAGTTTAAGTTGCGGCCGAGACAATTGCAAATTTGTTATTGGGCTAACGGCTTTTGCAGGGAGCGGACGTGTTTAATTACGGCTTTGACCTGATCGGGCGTAAGTTTATCCTTGAAGGCTGGCATTCCATCGTCCGGGAAGCCGTCGTTGATGTAGCCGATGAATTTTTCATCAGGCTTCGCGGCCATTTTGGCCGTTGTAATGTCGTCCGGATTTAGCGTTTTGCCATCGACGGTCACTTTTCCGCCTTTGCCGGTGTCTGTGTGGCATTGGGAGCAGTTTGCGATGTAGAGATCTTTGCCCATCGCTACTTCATCGGTCGGTGCAGCGGTTTGCGGGGTTGCGGTCGGCGTTGAGGCGGGCTTATTCACGTTGGCGGTCGTGTTCGCTGTGTTGGGTGTGGTTGCGGTTTGGCTGCAGGCGATAGCGAACAAGGCGGCGGCCGAAAGGACCAAGCTGATTTTGATAAATTTCACGTCAGATCTCCCTAAATTTGATTCGAAACTCGGAAAAGTTTAACTTAACGCAATGGCGAATGCAATAAAATCAACCGTTCGCGAATATTCTCCGATCTACAACACTATGAAACGAATCCTTTTTACGCTGCCGCTGATTTTAGTTGGCTTGATAACAGTTGCCTCCGGGCAAATTACACCTGTCCAAATGTCAGTCGAGGGGCTGAAAGAGGAAGTGACGGTCCGACGCGACTCGCGGGGTATTCCGTACATCGAAGCAAAGAACGATGCCGACCTATATTTCGCCCAAGGGTACGTGATGGCGAGCGACCGGTTGTTTCAAATGGATCTCATGAGGCGTGTTGCCCGTGGACAGATGTCTGAGGTTTTTGGTGACAGGACACTTGACGAAGATAAAAGATGGCGTCGGTTCGGGTTTGCTTCGATCGTGGAGCAGAGTATGGCGGAACTTTCGCCGGAGTTGCGTGCGGC
>JANLTF010000237.1:0-8084 GCA_031362825.1 Acidobacteriota bacterium
GCGATCACAACCGAGGTTGCCAAGTACTTTGGGCTGTTTCCGTATTCTGTTTTGGTTGCCGGAAGTGAGATCTAGATTCCAACTAAATAGAGAAAAAGAAGTAACCGCGAAAAACACTCAAAAAAACCGAAATAGGGAGCATATATTTTGCTCCTTTTTTCGTGGGCTTTTGTGCCATTTCGCGGTTGTCCTATTAAAAGCTAATAGAAGGATCCGCTAAATTACACCAAAAATCACGAAAAGAACTCAAGCATATTTGGCGGGTACTTGACAAAGGATATTCATTGTAACTATAGTTGTTACAGATATGGCGGCTAATAGTCAATTTTCAATGGCGGTGCATGTGCTGGCGATGCTGGCAAAATCGGGTGACGACAATGTCAAATCCGAATGTATCGCGGCGAGCGTTAATACAAACCCCGTCGTGATTCGGCGTCTGCTTGGTCAGTTGAATCTGGCAAATCTGGTTACTTCGCAAACGGGTGCGGCGGGCGGTACGCGGCTGGCGAAATCGCCAACGGAGATCAGCCTTTGCGAGATATACAAGGCCGTGTCGTGCGGCGAGGTGTTTGCCTTGCACGCCAAATCGCCGAATCAGGATTGTCCGATCGGCAAGAATATCGAGGCTGTGCTGTGCAATTTGCAGAAAGAGATCGAGCAGAGCGTTGGGGAAAAGCTGAGGCAGTTTACGCTCTCGAGCGTGATCGAAATGGTCGAGACTGCTCACGCATAAAATTTTTTTGAGTCGATCTGTATCAACATTAGTTACAGATGTGTTACAAGGAGCGTTTGCATTGAGATCGTTACTGGCGACATGGTTGCCAAGAATAGTAGAGACGTTCAAGTTTACGACAGGAGCGTTTGGGCTTTAAGTCGATTTTGGATTGGTTATGTCGAATAGGTTTCGCGAGATCACATTTACAGAAAGCGTGAAAGACGCGCAGGAGTACTACGGATCGCGTACGCATTACGCAAAGTATGCGGGCGGCGTCGCAAAGAATACGGAGATCTCGGATGCCGAGGCTGATTTTATCGAGCAGGTTGACGGATTTTACATGGCGACTGTTGGCGAAACCGGCCAGCCGTACATCCAGTTTCGGGGCGGCAGCCCGGGTTTTCTTAAAGTACTTGACGAACGGACACTAGGATTTGCCGATTTTCGCGGAAATCTGCAATACATAAGTGTCGGAAACCTAAATGCGAACAAAAAAGCAGGCCTCTTCCTGATGGACTATGCGAATCGGCGGCGGCTTAAGATCCTGGCTGACGTCGAGGTCAAAGACGCGACCGACGTTCCTGATCTTATCGCAAAACTTGAAGATAAAGGCTACAAAGCAAAAGTAGAACGCGCGGTGATAATGCATGTCGAGGCCTTTGACTGGAACTGTCCACAACATATAACGCCTAAATATACGGCGGAACAGATCAAGAGCATTGTCGGGCCGCTAAACGACCGGATCGAAGGGTTGGAAAGAGAGAACGCGGAACTCAAGGCGGTAAAAAAATGAAAAATTATCTTGAAAGATCGATGACGTTTGCCGAATACACAAAGCTGATCGAAGATCTGCTCGCTCACGGCAAAACGACGGGGAAAAATCAAAGCGACGCGATGACCGGCTACGCAGTATTAAACCGGCAACGGATGAAGCGGCTTGAAAAGACGATCGAGCTGTCGGATGGCGTGAGAACTGCGGCCCACAGCCTCACGCGAAAGCTGATCTGGCTAGTCGTAACAGAAGGCTGGTGCGGCGATGCGGCACAAAACGTTCCGGTGATCGAGAAAATTGCGGCAGAAAGCGATAAAATTGAGACACGATATGTGTTGCGTGATGAGAATCTCGAACTGATGGATCAATATCTGACCAACGGTGCGAGATCGATACCAAAGATGATCGCATTGGACGCCGAAACGCTCAAGGTGCTGGGAACTTGGGGAGCAAGACCGGCGGCGGCACAGTCTTTGTTTACGGAGATGAAAGCGAACGGCACGGAAAAGAGCGTTATCTTCGAAGAGATGCAGCGATGGTATAACGCGGACAAGACCTTTTCGACACAAAACGAATTTGAAAAGCTGCTGAAGGTCTGGGAAGATTGGCTTTCGGTGGCGATTGGAAGATAGGCAATAATTGAGGAACAATGATGAAAATACTCTACACTACAATTCTTTTTTCTGCTGCGATGATTTCAGCCT
Source organism: Acidobacteriota bacterium (assembly GCA_031362825.1). Classification (GTDB taxonomy): domain Bacteria; phylum Acidobacteriota; class Blastocatellia; order Pyrinomonadales; family Pyrinomonadaceae; genus OLB17. The sequence continues at coordinate 2,192 of JANLTF010000237.1, forward strand.
GTGCGGATCCGGCAGCGAACAAGCCGAAGGCGACGACCACTGCACCGAGCACTGCGACAAGTACCACGTCTGCCACGTCGAGTCAGGCACCAGCCGACACTAAAGGCACGGCAATAACCTTTTCACCAGCTGACTCGAAGCTCGAATTTACCGGTTCGAAAGTGACGGGCAAACATGACGGCGGATTCAAACAGTTTAAGGGAACTATCAACCTGGTAGGCGAAAAGGCAGATCTGAGCAGCGTTAACGTCGAGATCGATATGACATCTTTATTTACTGACGCCGACGGCCTTACAAAGCACTTGATGACCGGAGACTTTTTTGAGGTCGAGAAATTCCCAAAGGCGACGTTTACTTCGACCAAGATCGAACCACCTGCAGGAACGGCCGGGCCATTTAATGTTACCGGCGATCTTGAACTACACGGCGTGAAGAAATCGATCGGTTTTCCGGCGACGATCCGCGTGACACCCGACGTTGTTTCGGTGATTGCCGAATTTTCGGTAAATCGTAAGGACTTTGGGATCGTTTATGCAGGAAAGGCTGACGATCTGATCCGCGACGATGTCGTTATAAGGCTCGAACTGACGCCGAAACGGGCAAAATGAAATCGTACGAAATAAACGAATTCGGGATCGATAAACTCGCGGTAGCGGAACGGGACGTGCCCGTTCCGGCGGCGGGTGAGGTGCTCGTGAAATTTCACGCGGCATCGCTCAACTATCGCGATGTGATGGTCGTATCGGGGACTTATAACCCACGAATGAAGCTGCCGGCCGTGCCATTTTCCGATGGTGCAGGTGAGGTCGTTTCGGTGGGCAAAGGCGTGACGAAATGGCAGATCGGCGACCGGGTTTCTCCGATCGTTATTCAGCGATGGCTTGACGGCGAGCCGTCAGCGGAAAAAGCCAAGACGGCGATCGGCGCCGGAGGACTTAACGGTGTGCTGAGCGAATACGGGACGTTTGGCGAGGAATCGCTGGTTCGAATTGCGGACCATCTATCGTACCAGGAAGCAGCAACCTTGCCGTGTGCGGGAGTCACGGCATGGAATGCACTGGTTGTGTCGGGCAAGGTCAAGGCGGGCGACACTGTGCTAACGCTCGGCACTGGAGGCGTTTCTGTTTTTGCCTTGCAGATAGCAGAGCATTTTTGCGCACGCGTGATCTCGACGTCGAGCAGCGATGAAAAGCTCGAGCGAATGCGTCAGTTGGGGGCTGACGAGACGATAAACTATAGGACTCACAGGGATTGGGACAAGGCCGTTTTGGAGCTGACCGATGGTCGTGGAGTCGATCATGTGGTCGAAGTCGGCGGCACAGGAACTCTGACACAGTCGGTTAAGGCGGTTCGCGTCGGCGGCCATATTGCTCTGATCGGTGCTCTCGATATGGCTGGCGAGTTTAACCCGATTCCGGTGTTTATGAAAGCTATCCGCGTACAGGGAATCTTTATCGGTTCGCGGGAGATGTTCGAGGATATGAACAAGGTGACCGATTCGGGTAAGATTAAGCCGGTGATCGATCGCGTATTTGAGTTTGATGAAGCACGCGAGGCTCTTCGCTATATGGAGAGTGGCTCGCATTTGGGCAAGATCGTTATAAAAATAGGAGAATAATAGACATGTCGAATAAACTTTACGAAATTCCGGTTAACCGGATCGATGGCAGCGAGACGACGCTCGGAGAATATGAGGGGAAGGCCCTGTTGCTGGTCAATGTCGCGTCGAAATGCGGTTTGACGCCGCAGTACGAGGGACTGGAGAGTTTGTACAAGGAATACAAGGATCAGGGATTTGAGGTGCTTGGATTTCCGGCGAACAATTTTCTCGCACAAGAACCGGGAACAAGCGAAGAGATACAAGATTTTTGCAAGACGAACTACGATGTCACCTTCCCGCTGTTTGAAAAGATCTCGGTCAAGGGTACCGATCAGCATCCGCTTTACAGCTTCCTGACCGAAGAAAAAGGCGAAGCCGACATCGCGAATGGCACCGAATTCGAAGAGAAGCTCGCAGGCTTTGGCCAGAAGCGTGAAAATCCGAACGACCTTCTCTGGAATTTTGAGAAGTTCCTTGTCGCCAAGGATGGCAGCATCGCCGCCCGTATCGCACCTGATGTGACAGCGGACGACGAACGCGTCGTTGCGGCGGTCAAGGCCGAGATCGGTAGATAACTAGCTGTGTGATCGCAGAAGTGCGGCTCTGATCGCGAGGGCCGTGAATTCATATTATAGGACAAGGGGGAATTCATAGTGTCCACACTTTTTGAAAGTTTGAAAATCGGCGGTCTGGAATTGAAAAACCGGATCATTTTGGCTCCGATGACGCGGAGCAGGGCAAATGACGAAGGCGTGCAGCCTTATTTTGTTGCGAAGTATTATTCGGACCGGGCCTCAGGCGGGCTTTTGATAACAGAGGCGACCAATGTCTCGCCGATGGCGAAAGGCTATGTCCGCACGCCTGGAATTTACACCACGGAACAGATAGATTCGTGGCGGCCGGTGGCCGACGCGGTTCATGCCAAGGGCGGAAAGATGTTTATGCAGATCTTTCATACGGGCCGCATCGCTCTGCCCGATCTTTTGCCGGAAAATGCTCAGCCGGTTTCGGCGAGCGACGTGACGGCCAAAGGGCAGAATTACACGGATGCGGGAATGAAAGATTTCGTTCAGCCTCGAGCACTGACTACTGACGAAGTGAAGGCTACGGTGCAGGATTTCGCATCGGCGGCCAAGAATGCAGTAAATGCGGGTTTTGACGGTGTCGAACTGCATTCAGCCAGCGGTTACCTCGTACATCAATTTTTGATGAAGCCGGTAAACCTCAGGACCGACGAATACGGTGGCTCGATCGAGAACCGGACGCGATTTTTGTTCGAGATCCTCGATGCAATGTCAGCGGCGATCGGCAACGAACGTGTCGGTGTAAAATTTTCGCCCTCGATGCCGTTCAATGATATTCAGGAACCTGACGCAGACCAGGTTTACGCTTACATCATGGAAAAGCTGAGCGAAAAAGGGCTTGCATACGTTCATGTCGGCGATCATGCAAATGCCGGTTGGCACGAAAAGCTGAGGCCGCTGTACAAGGGAATTTATTTTGCCGGAGCTAATTTTGACAAAGACCGCGGTGAAGAATACTTGGCTGTAGGTAAGGCAGATGCGATCGTTTACGGGGCAAAATTCCTTGCGAATCCGGATCTTGTCGAAAGATTTAAGAAGGATGCTGAACTGAACACGCCTGATACGTCCACATATTATTCGCCGGGCGAGGCTGGATATAACGACTATCCGACGCTGGCTCAGGCGGCGTCAGCCTGACACAACCAAGTTTGGCAAAGAGTTCGGGAGAAGTTAATATTAGTAAGAATATTGCGGCATTCTCCGCAAACAACTATTTAGGAGAAATGATGGGAAATTTTGCAAAAACAGTAACAGATACAGCGTTTGATACAGACGTTTTGGGTTCGGACAAGCCGGTATTGGTGGACTTTTGGGCTGAATGGTGCGGTCCGTGCCGGATGATCGCTCCGTCGGTCGAAGCGATCGCCGAAGAATTTGACGGCAAGGCCGGTGTTTTTAAGATGAACGTTGACGAGAATATGAACGTGCCGAACAAATACGGCATCCGCGGTATTCCGACCTTGATCTTGTTCAAAGGTGGCCAGGAGCAGGAACGAATCGTCGGTGCAGTGACGCGAGAATCGATCTCGAAGGTTATCAGCAAATACGTTTAGTCATTCGGCTTAATAAAATAGTGAAGGCGGCCAACCGGCCGCTTTCACTTTTTTATCAGACTAGATCCGGGTTTAGGAACCGCCGACGACCGCATAATCTGTCACAACGTCATCACCTGTCAGTCCCCAACGGAAGGCTGATACAGCACCGGAACTTGAGTACCTGATCCAGAAGTTGGTCTGGGCCGGATCTGCGTTCGGACGCCAAATCGCGATATCCGTCCGTCCGTCACCGTCGTAGTCACCAGGTGCCAAGAGGTCGGTTGTCGCATTTGCAAAGACGATCGGATTGCCGCTCGTCCCGCCACCGTCACGTTCGAGGATATAGAAGTTACCTGCTCCTCCGACGACACGGGCTGCAGCAAAATCCGTCCGTCCGTCACCATCGTAATCACCAGGAACGAAGGTATCCGTCTGCAATCCCCAAGCAACAAACTCTGCGGTCAGGTCGCTCGATCGCCTTATGTAGAATGTAACTTGGCCACCGGCACCGGCCGGACGTCCGACGCATGCGTCATACCTACCGTCTCCGTCGAAGTCACCTGAATACGGCAAGTCTCCGGTTGTTCCCCAGGGAACGAATGTGACGTTTCCGTTTGGATTGTTGAGTGAACCGCGGTAGTAAAAGACGCTCTGAGTTCCCGGGCGATAGACCGAAACATCCGCCTTGCCGTCGCCGTCATAGTCGCCGACCGTTCCCGGATTGTCACCAGATTGCCCGAATATTTCCGTTCTGAGTGTGCTGTTCGAACTTTGGAGAATCAGGAATCGCGCCGCAGTCGCAACACCGGGTCGCCAAACGGCGAGATCGGTTCTACCGTCACCGTCGTAATCGTCCGGTATTGCCAGATCGGTAGATAAGCCATGGGGTGCGCTGATGAATCCGGCGTTATTGCTGTTCTGAACCCACCACTGTTTTGATCCGCCTGAATTACGTTGAAGAGCAAAATCCGTACTTCCGTCACCATTAAAATCGCCTCGAACAGACGGAGCCCGTGTCGCAAGCGTCGCCCAAGAGGTTGCCACACGAACGCCGTCAGCCCTCAAGATGGGTCCGGTCGCAGCCGTGCCTTGGCGGAAAGCAAAGGTGGCCGGATTGATATCAGTGGCCACTGTGTCGGGAGCTGTTACCGTGACAGCTGGTTCTGCACCCCCGAGCGTAGGATTGACAAACATATCGACCGTGTCGTTCGTCGCTCCCGCTATTACGGAGTATTTCAGAACGATCAAATGTGTGGTGTTCGCCGCGTAGGTGAAGCCAGTAAAGGCCAAATTCGCCGGAGTTGCATTGCTGCCGCCCTTTGAAATGCCAAATGCGAGCATACCGCCGGCATCTGCTTTAACAAACACGCGGCCGCGAAACGTTGTGCCGATCGGATCAGGTCCGAGGTGGAAGAAGTAATCGCCATTCGTAGCATCCAGGGCCGCGGTTTGTACATTGACCATAAACGCTACATAAACAGTTCCTGCGGAAACTAAGGGGAAGACGTGGTTGGCATCCTCACCGCTCGCGGCCAACGTAATTCCGTTGCCGACGTTTGACGAGGCGTATCCGGCGTAAGTAAGTCCCGGAGATGTGATCGTGATCGAGCTGGTACCCGTACCGCTATGAGACCCCCAACCGGCGTTTACAAGCAATGTTCCGGCAGGAAAATCAAAGTTCTCCACGGTCGTTGCCTGAGGCGACGCGACTGCCTGAGCCGCATCCGAAATCTTGGTCAATTTCTGGTTAGAAACACTTTGAGCAAATGATGTGCCCACACAAACGGCCGCAATAAGTAAAGCTGCCGAAAACAGTTTTCGCGAATTCTTGATCATACGTTCTATTCACCTCAACAAAAATATAAATGTCGCCGAAATCAAACCGTTTCCCGAAAATTGCTAAACGGGATTCAGTCTGAACCGACCTAATTTAAGAGCCTGCGGAAAGAGTATCACAAAACCGCAATTTTCCCAGGAAAAGCAACCCCAAAGTTTGGTGTTGAAACCTCAATTCTTTGTTACAATCGAAACATAGTCTTGAGGTTTTTAGAGATGCGAAAAATCGTTGTGGCGACAATTGCGGCTGTTTTTGCTTTCGGTGCGGTGGCCTTGTCCGCCCAAACTGCGAAGCCCTCTGACGAGATCATCCGCGTCGATACTCAGCTTGTCGATGT
>JANLTF010000243.1:0-2638 GCA_031362825.1 Acidobacteriota bacterium
TGTCTTCGCCTGATCTTCGGCGTTCGTTGATGATGCCGTAAATGACCTCGTCGAGTTTCTTCTTAGCGCGTTTGAATTTGATCGAATGCGGTAACGGCAGCTTTTCGAGCCATTCCGAGAAAGGAAGCAGCAGGAAATTGAACAGCTCAACCATCGTCGTCATCGCCGCCCCGATCTCGTCCGCGTCGTCCTCAACCTCGGCGCTGAACAGCGTTTTCGCGACGATCTGCAGCGTCAGATGCATCGTCTCTTTATCGATGTCCCGAGTCTCGCCGTCTTGCCAACTATTCGCCATCTGTTCGGCATATTCGACCATCGAACGGGCGTACTCGGCGATCCGTGCGCGGTGAAATGCCGGCTGTATCATCCGCCGCTGACGCAGATGAGCCTCGCGTTCGCTGGTCAAAAGGCCTTCGCCGAGCAGGACTTTTGCGCGTTTCAAAGCACGTCCCTTTTCAAATTTGTCGGCGTTGACTACGAAAAGATCGCGAACATGATCGGGATGATTTAGAAAAAATACAGGCTGCGGCCCCATTCGAAGGTATGTAACGTCGCCCAATTTGGCCTGCCGCGTGAGGAACGCCGTCCTGTCGCGAAAGAATGCCGGTAGATGGCCGCCAATCAAGCTTGCCCGCTGTGACGGCGGCAGGGAAGTTACATTTTTGTTGTTCAGATCGTGGGCCATTTAGAAATATCGATCAAAAACTGCTATTTTTATACATTATGTCAGAACCGAAACTTATGAAAGTCAAGCCGGATATCCGCGCTATTACGCGCCTCGTACCGCCGAGCGGCAACCTCGTTCAGGGCCAGTCCGAACTGCCCATCGATCCGCAACTCGCCGCCGAAGCCGCACGCATCATCGCCGCCAGCCAAAACCACTACGGCGGCAGCGAAGGCAACGAAGACCTGCGAAATGCCGTCGCCGCCAAGATCGCCAAATACAACAACATCGAGGTCGATGTTGCCGCCCGCCCGTTCGAGGTGATGATCACAAATGGCGGCACTGGTGCCTTGATCGGCTACGCCCAGAGCTTTCTGCGAGGCAAATCGGCACTCGTTTTCGAGCCGTATTATCCATATCACCGACGCATCCTCGAAGATTTCGGCTCAAAGACTGAGACGTTCGAACTTGACGAAAAGTTGACGTTCGAAAAAGATGATCTGCTCGCCCACTGCAAAGAGCTAAAAAACCGCAGCGAGTTTCCGCTGCACACGATCATCGTCTGCACGCCCGCAAACCCGAGCGGCAAAGTGATGTCGCAGACCGAACTTGAGGCCATCGCCGATGTCGCCAAAGAACTCGACCTGCTGGTCGTCTCCGACGAGGTTTACGAACACTACGTCACCGGCGAAAACCCGCACACGCCGATCGCGAGTTTGCCCGATATGTGGGAACGCACGGTGACAGTCAACTCGTTCTCCAAATCCTGGAACATTTCCGGCTGGCGCCTCGGTTACGCCTACGGGAAAGGCGACCTGATCGCAAAGATCAACAATGCCGCGAACGTCATCTACGTCTGCCCCGCGACGCCGCTGCAGGCCGCACTGTCACAGGTTTTGATGGCAGACGACGCGTATTATCCGCAGCTTCGCGATAAGTTTGACGGCAAACGCAAGTTCACGTCCGAGATCCTAACGAACTTAGGTTTCGACATCTACAACTCAGGCTCCGCATTCTACCTTTGGGCCCGAATTCCCGAACAATACACCGACGCCATCTCATTCAATGAAATGCTAATGCGCGACGCGGGCGTCGGCATGACTCCTGGCTCGGCCTTCGCCGACAGCAACGACTGGGACGCCTTCGTCCGCATCTGCATCGCCCGCGAAGACACCGTCCTCGAAGGCGCGATGGAAAAACTGCAACGCGTACTTAATTAGAACATCTATTTGACGAGAGAATTATTATGAAACGAATCACAGCCCTTTTCCTCCTCCTGACTTTTGCCCTCAGCGTCCCGGTCGCTTTCGCTGACGAAGGCATGTGGACATTCGACAACCCGCCGCTTAAGCAGTGGAAGGAGCGTTACAATTTTGAGCCGACCAAGGAATGGCTCGATAACGTGCGGCTCGCGTCGCCAAAGGTCAATAATTCGTCAGCCGGATTTGTTTCGCCCAACGGATTGATCGCGACCAATCACCATGTCGCCGCGGGCTATATCGAACGCGTATCGAGCAAGGAACGCGACCTGCTCAAGAATGGGTTCAATGCCAAAACACAGGCTGATGAAATTAAGATCCCGGACGCCAGTGCAGCGGTTCTGATGTCATATGACAACGTCACCGACCGTGTCCACACCGCTGAAAAAACCGGCACGACCGATGCGGAATCGGCAGCAAAACGCTCGGCTGAGATCTCTGCGATTGAGAAAGACTGTACGGCGACTTCCGGCGGACTCAATTGCCAGGTCGTTTCGTTTTATAGCGGCGGCGAATATTGGCTTTACAAAAATAAGATCTACCGCGACGTTCGTCTCGTGATGGCGCCTGAGGAACAGGCCGCGTTCTTTGGCGGCGATTACGATAACTTTGTCTATCCGCGGCACGACCTCGACTTCACGTTCCTGCGTGCCTACGAGAACGACAAACCTGCCGCGACACCCAATTATTTCAAATGGAGCGAAAAAGGTGCGGC
>JANLTF010000244.1:0-5096 GCA_031362825.1 Acidobacteriota bacterium
GGCCGTTGAAATCCGGCAGCTTCACGTCGAGGTCGATGCCCAGCGTGTGATAAATCGTCGCACGACCGCAGTTGGCGTGGCAATACGATCGATGTCGCCCTCGCCTCGGGAACCTTGACCGCCCATTTACCGTCCAGCATCAGTGCCGACCTCGATGCGGTCGTCCTAAAATCCGGCAAGATCGAGAGTGCGTTTGTAGACTGGAAACCACGGACGCGGACGGCTCCTTTTACGGAACAGTCGATGATCGCGAAGGCCGGAAATGGCGGCGTGCCGATGAAGTTTACCGTCGGCGACGGCACCCTGAAATTAATGCGGATCGTGAAGCAGAACTAAGATATTTGAACTCGTTCGGCTGATTTCGCCGATACTGGGTTGTGTCGTAGAATAGTCAGATATGACCATAAAATCTGATATTTGGCTACGCCGAATGGCGGCGGAACACGACATGATCACTCCGTTTCTGCCCGAACTTGTTCGCGACGTAAACGGTAACCGTATCATCTCGGCTGGTGCCTCGAGTTATGGCTACGACATGCGGCTTGCCGATGACGGTTTTCGTATATTCTCGTCAGTTTACGGTGACGAGATCGACCCGAAGCAGTTTGACGAACAGTCGTCACTGATCGAACCACCAGTTCGACAGGCCGCGGACGGTGCGAAATACTATCTCTTGCCGCCGCATCACTACGGGCTCGGAGTGACGGTCGAAACATTCAAGATGCCGCGAAACGTGACCGGCGTCGCACTCGGAAAATCAACGTACGCCCGTGCCGGCCTGCTCGTCAACACGACGCCACTCGAAGCCGGCTGGACCGGACGCCTCGTTGTCGAGATCGCCAATCTGGCCAATCTACCGCTCCGCGTCTACATCAACGAAGGCATCGGCCAGATATTATTTTTCGAATCCGACGAAGACTGCGCCGTCAGCTACGACGACCGCGGGGGCAAATACCAAGGCCAAACGGGGCTGACATTTGCAAAGGTCTGATCGAACGCTGGTAGCTGGTAGCTGGTAGCTGGTAGCTGGTAGCTGGTAGCTGGAATTTTAACTGATGCTGCGAATAGACAACTTTATAAACGGCGAAATAATACCGCCCACATCTGGCGCGTTTTTGGATAACCACGACCCCTCAACCGGCGCGGTATATTCGGTGATCGCCGATTCCGATGAGCGCGACATTCAACTCGCGGTCGATGCCGCCAAGACAGCCTTTCCGTCATGGTCGAGAATATCGACGGAGGCTCGTCACGATATACTAATGCGTCTAGTCGCACTCATTGAACGTGACCTCGAGCAGCTCGCTCTCGCCGAATCGATCGACCAAGGGAAACCGCTGTCACTTGCCCGAACTGTCGACATTCCGCGTGCCGTCGCGAATTTCAAATTCTACGCGACGGCCGCGATGCACACGGCCAACGAAGCTCACGACAACGTGACTCAAGGTGCGATCAACTACACGCTCAGGCAACCCCTCGGCGTGGTCGGCTGCATTTCGCCGTGGAACTTGCCTCTCTATTTATTTACCTGGAAGGTCGCACCCGCAATCGCGGCGGGCTGTACGGTCGTGGCTAAACCATCGGAAGTAACACCGATGACCGCGTATTTGCTATCGAAACTATGCATCGAAGCCGGCCTGCCGCCGGGCGTTCTCAACATCGTCCACGGCCTCGGCCCAAAGGTCGGCTCGGCGATGACAGTTCATAAGGACATCAAGGCGATCTCGTTCACCGGCGGCACCAAATCTGGCGAAGACATCGCCCGAGTTGCGGCACCGATGTTTAAGAAGCTATCTCTCGAACTCGGCGGCAAGAATCCTAATATCATCTTCGCCGACTGTAACTACGAAGACATGCTCGCGACCACTGTCCGCTCATCTTTCTCGAATCAAGGCGAGATCTGCCTCTGCGGTTCGCGCATCTTTGTCGAGCGGCCGCTCTACGAAAATTTCAAAAGAGACTTTATCGACCGCGTTAACGCCTTACAGGTTGGCGATCCTTTGGAATCGGCAACCAATGTCGGTGCCATCGTATCGAAGCCGCATTTTGACAAGATAATGTCGTACATCGATCTTGCCCAAACGGAAGGCGGCACGATCCTGACCGGCGGCAAACAGGTAAATCCCGACGGCCGCTGCTCCGATGGCTGGTTCATCGCTCCGACCGTGATCGAAGGCTTGCCGTTCGATTGCCGGACAAATCAGGAAGAGATCTTCGGCCCGGTCGTGACGCTTCAGCCTTTCGACACTGAGGACGAGGTTCTCGGCTATGCAAACAGCGTCCGTTACGGCCTGTCGGCAAGCGTTTGGACCGAGAACCTTTCGAGGGCTCATCGCATGGCGGCGGAGATCGAATCGGGATTCGTCTGGATCAACACCTGGATGCTTCGCGATCTCCGAACGCTGTTTGGCGGCTTTAAAGACAGCGGCATCGGCCGCGAGGGCGGATTTGAAACCTTAAGATTTTTCACGGAAGAGAAGAACGTTTGCGTTAAGGTCTAGCTCGCTGACGACTCTCTTTCGATCGAAGGAGAGAAAAATGTCTAAACGTATTAAACGCATTGTCCTAACAATATTCATCTGCTTGGCTGCATATTTATTTCTCGGGTTCGTGATCAGCGACTACGTCTTTCCGCCCGAGAAGGTCGATCTTGCGACCTATTTCCGGCCCGGCGACAACCTCGTTAGTAAGACCGAAGGCTTTTATCAGACGATCCTCGGCGTCAACGACGGCTGGCTGCACACCAGATTAGAGGTTGCTCCGCATGCTCCGGGGCCGCCCGAGCATTTTCATGAGGCGTTCGAAGAATCGTTTACAGTAAAAAGTGGCACGGTCAGCATCTTAATAAATGGCGAAAAGCGTACGTTGAAAGCCGGCGAAACGATCACCGTGCCGCCGATGACGAGGCACAAGCCGTTCAACGAAACGGGCGAAACTGTCGTAATCGAGAGCGAAAATACGAAAACGCTATCGGTTCAATTCGGCTACATTCTTTCGCAGCTTTACGGTTTTATGGACAGCCAGCCGAACGGCCCGACCACGCCGCAGATGCTGTTGCAGCTTTCGGTTTATGGTAACGATGCCGATTCGTGGATCGCCGACGGCCCGCCGCTCGCGGTTCAAAAAGCGATGCGTGTGGTCATGGCTCCGACGGCGAGGCTTTTGGGTTACAAGCGTCATTACAAAGAATACGGGCCAAAGAGATAGCTCTAGGGTGGCTAGCCAACCACATATCGATGGTCTAAATTGATAAATATGAAATTACTTACGATCGCGTTTCTTTTCGTTGCGTTTATCTCCAATGCCTTGGCCCAGACCAAGCCGCCAACCGAATCGGCTATGGACCGCTTTCTACGATATGTAAAGATCGACACGCAGTCCGCCGAAGACGCGGGGAAATTTCCGAGCACTGAGAAACAACTGGTGCTGGCTCGGCTCCTCGAAAAAGAGTTGACGGGGCTTGGTGTGCAGAATGTCCGCATCAGTGCGCAAGGCATTGTTTATGGAATGGTTCCAGGCAATCTGGCGGATAACAGCAAGGTGCCGACGATCGGATTTATCGCTCACATGGACACGTCGCCGGCGGTTTCCGGGGCTAATGTTAACGCCATTATTCACAAGAATTACCAGGGCGGGGACATCGTTTTGCCGAATGACAAGACGCAGGTCATCACTGTCGCCCAAAATCCTAATCTTAAGAATCTGATCGGCGACGACATTATCACGGCCGACGGCACTACCTTGCTCGGCTCCGACGACAAATCGGGCATTGCCGAACTGATGACGATGATCGATACTCTCAAGCAAAATCCCAATCTAAAGCACGGCAACATCGCCATCGCGTTCACACCCGACGAAGAGGTCGGCGGCCCGATGGACGATTTTGAGATCGAGAAATGGGGAGCGAAATTTGCATACACCGTTGATGGCGAGCAGCTCGGCGACATCTCGAACGAAACGTGGTCGGCACGCACGGCGACGGTCACGTTTCGCGGCAAATCGACGCACCCGGGCACGGCGAAAGGTATTATGGTCAATTCGTCGTTCGCCGCAGGCGATTTCCTAGCGATTTTTCCGAAAACAGTGCCGAACCGACCTGAGACCACCGAGGGCCGCGAAGGCTTTCTTCATCCTTACGTCGGCAACCTTGACGTTGAGACGTCCACGATAAAGATCTTGCTCCGCAATTTTGATATCAGCGGCCTGGCCGGGCAGGAACAAATTGTCAAAGATCTGATCGCCGACGTCCAAAAACGGCATCCCGCAGTCAAGATCGAATACGCCAGCGTGCTCGGATATCTCAATATGAAAGAGGTCTTAAAAGACTTTCCGCAGCTCACGGATTACGCGATCGAAGCCGCAAAACGTGCCGGAATTAAGGCTGAACTTCGGCCGATCCGCGGCGGAACTGACGGCTCGAGGCTAACTGCCCGCGGCCTGCCGACGCCTAACCTTTTCACGGGCGGCCACAATTTCCACGGAAAGCTCGAGTTCAACTCGCGAAAAGGCCTCGAAAAATCGACCGAAACGCTGGTCCACCTCGTCCAGATATGGGCGGAAAAGAAGTAATCAACTAACAGTGAAAAGTGAGTAGTGATCAGTGAATAGTGAAGAAGGTTTCTTTAACTTTTAACTCTCCACTATTTAACTGTTCACTGTTAGAGCTATCCAAAGATATTCCGCACCTTATCCAGGAACGACTCGTCCGTAAAATCAACGTCTTCGATCTCCGCAAGCTGTTCGAGCAGCTTGCGTTGTTCTTTTGTGAGCGTCTTCGGCGTGATCAGGGTGACGGCGACGAATAGGTCACCGCGTCCGCGTCCGCCGAGGGCGGGCATTCCCTGTGATTTTACTCGAAAGATCGTTCCTGTTTGGGTTCCGGCAGGAATCTTTAACTCTTCTTCGCCGTCGAGCGTTTGGACCTTGATCTCGGCACCAAGAGCGGCTTGGGCGAACGTTATAGGAACCGCCGAATATAGATTCGCACCCTGACGCTCAAAACGTTCGTGCTCGGCGACGTGGAGGACGACGAACAGGTCGCCAGCCGGGCCGCCGTTTACGCCACCTTCGCCTTCGCCGGAAACGCGTAGGCGTGA
>JANLTF010000262.1:0-1681 GCA_031362825.1 Acidobacteriota bacterium
TACGGAGCAAGCCGGGCGTGGGTATTAAAGGACGAGGTTATCGCTCGCGGTAAGGTGTATTACGCCAAGCTCGTGAAAGGACATTCTATGTTTCTGGCTCCGAGGATGATCCCGGTCTTCAACGCGATCTGGGGCGTACCCAAAACTCGCGAAGCAAAGGAGCTATCCGGAAGCGCCAACAAGATCCTAAAAGTCCTCCGAAAAGAATGGGAAATGGGATCTGCCGATCTTAGGTCGGCCACGGAGATCACGACTCGTCCGCGATTTACCAAAGCCCTTGATAAACTGCAAAAGACAATGAAGGACGTGCCGCAAGAGGTTCTCTACAGCCCGAAATTCACCTACATCTGGACTCTCGCCGAGGCCCGATTTCCCGAAGAACTAAAGGTCATAATGCCGCGCGATGAGGCTGTCAAAGAACTGGCTCGCGCATTCTTGAAACTCAACGGCATGACGCTCCTCGGCGATCTATCGCGAGCTTTCGGCTTTTACCGCTGGGAATCAGGACGGGCGAATCACCAACTCGTCAACGAAGGCTTTGCCGAGCGTCTGGCCACCGGCGTTTACAAATTATCAAAGATCTAACTAGTATTTCACCAACTCCGTCACCGCTTTTTCGACATCCTCCGACTGTGGCAGGATGAAATCTTCGACTTGCGGGGCGTAGGCGACGAAGGTGTCGGTGGCGCCGACGCGGCGGACCGGGGCATCGAGGTATTCGAAGAGTTCGTTCGAGATGCGGGCGGCGATCTCGGCGCCGTAACCGTATGAGACGGGATCTTCGTGAGCCACGATGACACGGCTCGTTTTCTTGACTGATTCGGCGATCGCTTCCCAGTCGTACGGGACGAGCGTGCGGAGATCGATCAGCTCGACCGAAATACCCTGTGTTTCGAGGCGTTTGCAGGCCTGGTTTGAGCGTTCGACAAGAGCTCCGTAGGTGATGATCGTGACGTCAGAGCCCTCACGCACCTTTTTGGCTTTGCCGAACGGGATCAGGAAGTCGCTCGACGGATATTGCGATTTGTTGTAAACCTGACGGTAGAGGTGCTTGTGCTCAAGGAACAAGACCGGGTCGTCGCATCGGATCGCTGTTCGCAGCAGACCGTTGGCGTCGAGTGCTGTTGACGGATAAACGATCATCAAGCCGGGCGTGTGCGCAAACAAAGTGGTGCCTGACTGCGAGTGGTAAACCGCTCCGCCTTTTAGATAGCCGCCGACCGGAACACGCATGACCATCGGGCATTTTGTGTCGCCGTCGGAGCGCCAACGCGTGACCGCTACCTCGTTGCGGATCTGCTGCATTGCCGGGAAGATGTAATCGAAAAACTGTATCTCGACGACCGGTTTCAGATTTCGGATCGCCATTCCGACGGCACGGCCGATGATGTTTGCCTCGGCAAGCGGCGAGTTGAATACGCGTGCCGAGCCGAACTCACGCTGCAGATTGGCGGTCACTTTGAACACGCCGCCCTTGCCCTTGACCTGATCGAGGTACTCCTCGCGAGAGCAATCGGCAACGTCCTCGCCAAAGACCACAATGCGCGAATCGCGTTCCATCTCCTCGTGCATACAGCGGTTTATCAGATCGACCATCGTTCCTGCATTGCCGGAAAGCTCTGCACCGTCTTCGGTGTCGAATAGCTGCCGATCGGTCGGATCGACGTCGGCCGAGAAGACG
>JANLTF010000299.1:0-2954 GCA_031362825.1 Acidobacteriota bacterium
GCAAGCAGCGAATCGAGCCCTGCACGGGGAAGGCGGGTGATGATGAAAACTTGGTCACCTGAAACGGTCATTGAGGTGTGCTTGAGCAATAACTTGTTAAGCTCATAGTCCACATTTTCTTCGACTTTGAATTCTGCGAAGGCCGCCAATAACCCCGTATATAGGGATCGTGAGCGCTCTTCGGACTTGAGTTTTATTGAAAGTTCGTGAAGTAATTCCGCTTTATCGTATCTGAGCTTGATACCTGAGCTGCTCGCGTGAGTACGATTAGGGAAACCATCAAAGGGAAGACAATCGGCCAGCCAAGTGAAATGCTCCGATATGAAATTTGCTTCGGTAATTACCGGAACAAGCCATCGGTCGATATGGCCTGATTTCTCCGTTGACCGAAGCGTTCCAGTTTCAGGACAGGGCGAAAATGTCGTCTGCTCTGAATCGAATGTATCCCAGTTACTCGAAAATTCCTCGATCGAGTGAAGCTTCTTCAGATTCTTAACAAATTCTTCAATTCGATCTGAATAAGCTTCAATTGCATCATCGAGCTCTTTTTTTGTCGGATCCGGCTTCTTATCCAGATCATCCTTGACCTCGACCTCATCCTTGACGTTGAACTGCTTTGTCATCGCCGCCTGAGCGAGGATCTGCGGCGTCGCGCCGACGAGCACGAGGCCGAGATAAACGCCTAGTGTCGCGAGGACGAGGATCGAATTTTGGTTCTTACGCGTGGTCAAAGTTTATCTTTTTGCCGTGTTGTCGCCGGGACGCAGAATCGCGTTACCGTTCGGCTGGTTGGCCTTGGCCTTTTCCTCGGCGAGCTTTCGCTGGATCAGTTCCTGCACCTGGGCCTTGGGCATTTTGATGTTTAAAACCAGGGCCTTTCCTTCGGATGTCGAGGTGGCAGCCTGAATAAAGACCTGTTCATCACCGCTCGTGCGGCCGCCGGCAAGTCCTAATAGCCCAATTAGGCCGCTCGACAGTGTCTTTGCGGTATTCTCGTCGGACTGTTCGGCCCGGACGGAGGCAAAGAACTCGGAATCGTTTTGCTCGACGGTGATCAGAACTTTCTTGTCCTTGACCTTCTTGTTAGCGTCCAAGCCCTCTAAATATCCGTACCAACCGGCATCGCCGACAGCGAGGATCCAGTCCTGAACGAGTTTTTCCATCTTCGGATCGTTCTTAATGTCCTTGCCGGGCGAGACGGGCTTCGGATTTTTCAAGACGATGGTTTTACCGTCTTTGCCAAGTCCGATCGTGCCCGAGATGATCACCTTAAAGGTTGTATCAAGCTTAACCTCATTAGCCTCGACCCTAGCGACCGTATCTTTCGCCTTATCCTTGATTGGACGCTTGTTGATGAAGATACCGAATTGGTCAGGTGCCGCCTCGTCTTTTGGGTCGGTCGCAGCCTGTGCGTTGGGGTCGGGCGTTGGTTTCAGGCCCGGAAACCCTTTGGGCGTACCATCGGTATTGGTCGTTGACTCGGTCGACGGAGTTCCGCCTTTGGGCTTCTTGACCTTCGCGACGGGAACTGAATCGTCAACATCGTCGATTCCGCTCGGCAGTTTGCTCAGGTCGGTGACGTTGTTGTTGCGTTTCGGCGTTCGGGCCGGTGTGTCGAAGATGCTGTTGCCTGGTCTGTAGGGTGTTCCCGTCGGCGGGAAACCGGCCGGATTGCCGGGAATTCCGGGTGCGAGGTAGCCTGGCTCGAGCCCGACACCATTCTGCTGATCAAGCATTGCCTGATACTGGACCGGATTTGCGATCTGAAAATAGTCGGCCGGATAGTAGAGCTTTTCGCTCTCGGGCGGCAATTCGATATAGACGATATCCGATTCTTTCAGCTTCGTCTCTTCGTACTCGACATCGGCAAACTCGCGGTCGGTGCCAAAGAGCATCGCTCCGACATAGACCGTGTCCAAAACCTGACAAACACTGCCAACAAGCGGGCTGTCGCAGCCCTTCATCGTCAGTACTGAGGTCTGTGCGAAAACCAGCAACGCGAGCAGATTCACCGCCGCCGAAGCTCCCAAAATCTTGTAAATGCGCGGAGAGAGAGACCAGCTTTTGATCTCGTATGTGCCAAACAGATCGCCTTCCTGCAGCGGCTCGACTGCCTCGCTCTGCGGCTCTCTGATCGGTTCTTGCTCGTATAATGACTGCTCAAACATATAAATTTATATAAACGCCTTGTCTCGCGGCTAATAATGCTTGCCTGTCGGTTAGACGCTCTGCCACGCACCAAAGGTTGCGAAGCAATTAGATATTTTATCACCAACGGGCGGCATTTGGAAAGAAAATCTCAGCGACTTTTTTCCGAACTCCTTCTTACTCGGCGGTCTTGGCGTCATTGCGTGATATTTGTTAGAAATCGGCAATTTTCAACGCAGAGCCCGCAAAGGCCGCAAAGGAAGACAAAGGGGACAGAACATACGAAAGATTAGACTTTCCTTTCAAATATCTTTACCATTCAACTTCAATGCCACGCTCTCGAAACAACAACCGCAGCGGAAAACGCCCTTCGCGTCCTAATAGAGAACGTAAGGACAAACGATATCCTGCACGTGAAAGTTCCGCCCGCGTCGTCGTTCCGCAAACGCCGAGGCAAATAAAAGCCGTCGAGCGTTTGTTGTCGGGCATCGGCGTGCCCGAGCAAAAACCTTTCAAACCCGACGACTTTCAACTCGAAGCCCTCGCCGCGATCGAAACCCAGGACGTTCTCGTCACCGCACCGACCGGCAGCGGCAAAACCTGGATCGCCCGCGAAGAGATCCGTCGAATTCTGGCCGCAAACCAACGTGCGTGGTACACAACGCCGCTCAAGGCCCTGACGAACTCAAAATACGCGGAATTCTCGCTCGAATTCGGAGCCGAAAATGTCGGCATCCTGACTGGCGACCGCAAAGAAAATACCGATGCCCCGCTGATCGTCGGCACGACCGAGATATATCGGAATC
>JANLTF010000307.1:0-2440 GCA_031362825.1 Acidobacteriota bacterium
TTTCGTCCGCTTTCTCGGTGTTTCCTGTGCGGGTCTGGATCGTCACATTGCCGCTCGAACGCCACCAAATGCGGCCCCAGGTCGCGCTTCCCTTGGCATCGAGGACGGCTGATTCGTATGTGCCTTCTGCCGAATCGCCGCCGAAGCGAAACATTGAGCCCTGATTGCTCGAAGTCGCGATCAGGCTCGTACCCGCCGAACGAATTGTCGATATCTGGCTCGCGTCGGTTTGCAGAACGAGCATTTCGCGGCCGTCATTGCCGATGTTGTAAATGCGGCCCTTGTCGGATGTGCCGAGCAAAAGGCCGTTTCCGGTCTGATGTGCGTAGAGCGAAAAGCCAACGACAGTCGGCGATGCCCACAAAATGTCTGTTCCGCCATCGGGCAGGATGCGATAGACAGCCGATTTTGCGTCTTTCAGATCGTATTTGCTCTTGGCCGCAGGCTCGGGGTTTGCAGGGTTCGGTTTATCGACCGAGACCGTTTTGCTCTCGGCGGCCGCGGGTGTTGCGGCGGGTTCAGCCGGTTTTGCCGAGGCCGATTCGCCGAGTGCGAGGACATAGACCGAACCGTCAGGTCCGACATCGATCGAGTGAATTTCACGTAAGCTGGAATCGAGCAGGCCGAACGGTTTGCCGTCCGCTCCGAATTTCATCACGATGCCGCTCGAATCAGTGCCGGCGTAGAGATTTCCCGCTTTATCGGCGGCGAGAGCGATTATGTGGGTTTCGCTGGTGTCGAAAAGCAGTGAGCTATCGGGCGTTGCGTTCGCAGTTTTTACCTTATAGATCTTGCCGCCATCGCCCGTACCGACCGCGAGGCTGCCGTCCGCGAGCACCGCGAGCGTCCAGATATATTTTTCTTTCGGATCAAAATAAACGTCTGCTTTGCCGCTTGCGTCTATCTTGTAAACCTTGCCGTCCGGCGAAGTCCCTGCGAAGATCTCGCCGCCCTTGCCGATGACGATCGCCGAGACATTTATCTCTGCGAGATCGCAAAAAAGCGTTCCGCTCCCGCTCGTGTCAACCTTAAACACCTTACCGTCGCCGCCCGTGCCGAGGAAAACATTTCCCGCCGCATCAACCGCACTCCCCCAAATATACGATTGCCCGGTCTTATAAACTTCCGTGAGTTTCGGCGCCAGCGAGATCGTCCCGTCCTGATCGATCGAAACCCCGCGAGCATCACCCTTGAGCACATCAGCACGCGAATTGACCGACCAAACGAGCGGTTCGCTCGCGGTCGCGGTCATCGAAAATAGAATTGGAAAGAGAAAAACGGAAAGAAATTTCTTCATTAATTTGAACGCAAAACGCTAATCTATGACGGACATTATCATAGCAAATTTGCCTCTCAAACACGTTCTGCGAATATTGGGTTTTTAACTATTTGCCAGACCTTAAGGCCGCGGCCTTCCTTTTCTTTGGTGCGGTTGTTTCACTTTTCGTCCCGCCGCTGATGAACCTCAACGCGTCCTTCATCTCATCGGCGTCGCCGGTGATTAGGCGGGCACTGCGTTCGCGAGTCAGGTATGCCCAGAACCACGAGAACATCACCGATACGCGATTGCGGAAGCCGATGAGGAAAAATACGTGCAGAAACAGCCACATCAGCCATGCGACGAAGCCTTTGAATTTCATTCCGGCGGCCTCGGCGATCGCCTTTTTACGGCCGATCGTGGCCATCGTGCCCTTGTCCCAGTAGGTGAACTTTTCGCGCGCGTTTCCTTTGATATCGCTCAGGATGTTGTTTGCGGTCAGTGTTCCCATCTGCATCGCGGCAGGCGAAACTCCGGGAACCGGCTCGCCGTTTTCCTGCAGGAGCGAAGCCATATCGCCAATGACAAAGATGTTTGAGTGATCCTTGAGCGAGAGGTCGTTCACGACGTGAACCCGTCCGGCCTTATCGGTCTCGACGCCGAGAGCTTTGCCGAGCGACGATGCGGCGACACCGGTTGCCCACAGCACGACATCGCACTCGATCCAGTCTTCGCCGACCTTAACGCGGCCGGGCTCGATCTCGGTGACAAAACTATTAAGCCGCACATCGACGCCGATCTGCTCGAGTTGTTTTTTGGCACTCACGGACAATTCTTCGGCAAAAGTGCCGAGGACGCGGTCGGAGCCTTCGAAAAGGATGACGTGAGTTTTACGCGTATCTATCGCTTTGAAATCACCAGCGAGAGCCTGACGGGCGATATCGGCGATGGCCCCAGCGAGTTCGACGCCGGTCGGGCCGCCGCCGACTACGACAAAATTGAGCTGACGTTGATTACCCGTCAAATATGCGTCGCGTTCAGCTAGTTCAAATGCCAGCAGCACTCGGCGGCGAATCTCGACCGCATCTTCCAGTGTCTTGAGTCCCGGAGCGGCCGTTTCCCAGTCGTCGTGACCAAAATACGCATGACGCGCCCCTGCGGCAATTATCAGATAATCGTAAC
>JANLTF010000594.1:0-4135 GCA_031362825.1 Acidobacteriota bacterium
AGGAGCGTATGCAGAAGATGATCGAGATTCTCGATGCGGAGAACGAAAAGCGACAGAAGGACCGCAATATCCATTCGCGAACGAAAAAAGCGATGGACAAGCATCAACGCGAATATTATCTGAACGAACAGATCAAGGCCATTCATAAAGAGCTAGGCCGCAAAGACGAAAAAGCCGAACTCGAGGAATTAAAAACCAAGATCATCGAGGCCGGAATGACGGTCGAGGCTCAGGACAAGGCGATGCAGGAGTTTTCGCGGCTCGAAGCGATGCCGCCGATGTCTGCCGAAAGCACTGTCAGCCGCAATTATTTGGATTGGCTGTTGAGCGTGCCCTGGAAAGATCGTTCTGAGGAGATCGAGGATCTCGGCGAAGCCGAAAAGACGTTGAATGAGGATCATTATGGGCTCGAAAAGATCAAGGAAAGGATATTGGAGTTTTTGGCGGTTCGCCAGCTTGTTAAAAATCCTAAAGGCACGATCCTATGTTTTGTGGGTGCTCCGGGCGTTGGTAAGACCTCGCTAGGCAAGTCGATCGCGAATGCGACGGGACGTAAATTTGTGCGTCTCGCTCTCGGCGGCGTGCATGACGAAGCGGAAATTCGCGGCCATCGTCGAACATATATCGGCTCGATGCCGGGACAGATCGTACAGTTGATGAAGCGTGCCGGGACAATAAATCCGGTTATTTTGCTCGACGAGGTGGATAAACTGGGACGTGATTATCGCGGCGATCCGAGTGCGGCATTGCTTGAGGTGCTCGATCCGGAACAGAACAGTACGTTTCGCGATCATTATTTGGACGTGGATTATGATCTGTCGGAAGTTTTCTTTATCGCGACGGCGAACGTGCTGCACACCATTCCGCCGGCGTTGCAGGACAGGCTTGAGATATTGAGTTTGTCGGGCTACACCGAACGCGAAAAGATGGAGATCGCTAAGCAGCATCTCATTACTAAACAGTGCGAAAACAGCGGTATCGATGCCCAGAAGGTGAAATTTACCGACGACGGGATCCTCGAAACGATCCGCCATTACACACGCGAGGCCGGCGTGAGGAATCTGGAACGCGAGATCGGCTCATGCCTCAGAAAGATCGCTAGGCAGTATGTGGCGTCGGATGCGAAGGACGATTTTCGCGTTGTTGTAGATGCTGAGAAGGTGCAGGAACTGCTCGGGACGATCCGTTACCGAAAACAGGACATCGCTCGGATCAGCGAGATCGGCCTAGTCAATGGCCTTGCGTGGACCGAGGTCGGCGGAGACGTTTTGCAGGTCGAAGCGACAATGGTCAAAGGCAAAGGCGACGTGACATTGACCGGAAAACTCGGCGAAGTAATGCAGGAATCGGCGAAGGCGGCTTTGACTTGTGTTCGGACGAGAGCGGAAGAGCTTGGCATCGATCCGGCGATATTTCGTGAGAAAGATCTGCACATTCACGTTCCCGAAGGTGCAATTCCGAAAGACGGACCCTCCGCCGGCATTACGATGGCGACCGCGATGGTCTCGGCAATGACGCGTAAAGCGGCGCGTCATGACGTGGCGATGACCGGCGAGATCACGCTTCGCGGCAAGGTTTTGCCGATCGGCGGCGTGAAAGAGAAACTTCTCGCGGCCCATCGTTTTGGCCTGCGGACGATCATTATGTCTAAGGAGAACGAAAAAGATCTCGTCGATGTTCCGGAGGAAGTTCGCGACGAGCTGACCATTCACACTGTCGATATGATCGATGAGGTTCTGAACCTCGCACTTGTTCCGACGGACGACACCGAGACGATCGAGACGCCGCAATTGTGGACGGGCGATGTGCCGGTTGCTGAAATAAACGCTACACTAGAATAACTAGTGGTATTCATTTATGAGCAAAGAAACTGAGTCGGCCGACCTGATAATGCGTTTGTACGAACTTCGGCGTGAGGCGACCATGCGCGAAGGGCGTGACTGGTTCTTGAAATTCATGCCTGAAAGCGGCGAGGATATCATCCAGGCGATGGTCGATCCGAAAACGAGCGGTTATTGCCGAATGGTCGTCAGCTATTGGGACATGGCGGCGAGTTTTGTAAATCGCGGTGCGATCGACAAAGATATGTTCTTCGAATCGAACGGCGAATCGATGATGGTCTTTGCCAAGATCGAGCCGTTTGTCGCAGAGGTTCGCACGGCACTTTCCAATCCGAATTACGTAAAAAATCTCGAAGCTCTCGTGATGAGCCTTCCCGAAGCAAAGGAAATGCTCGCCACACGCCGCAAGACGATAAAGCACATGATCGAGGCACGAGCGTCGATGGCCGAGAGTGCGTATTCAAGATAGCCGACGTAAAGAGCAACTCAAAGTCCGAGACATATACTAGCGGCTAGCCCCTAGCTGCTAGTTGCTAGCATTCATTCCCTGATGAAGGTTACTTCAGCCGAATTTGTAAAGAGTGCGTTCGAGCGGTCGCATTGGGTGATCGACGGGCGGCCGGAGATCGCGTTTTTGGGGCGTTCGAATGTGGGGAAATCGTCGCTTATCAATTCGCTGCTGCTGAGGAAGGGCCTGGCGAGGACGTCGAATACGCCTGGGCGGACGCAGAGTATTAATTTCTTTCTGATCAATGACAGTTTTCTTTTTTCCGATCTGCCTGGCTATGGATACGCAAAGGTCTCAAAGACGATGCGTTCCGATTGGGGCAAGATGGCTGAAGAATATTTGTCAGACAGACAGGAACTCGCTTTGTGCATTCAATTGATCGATTCGCGCCATCCGCCGACATCGCTTGATATTCAGTTGAACGACTGGCTCAAGCATCACGAAAAGCCCTTCATTGTCGTCGCGACAAAGGCAGATAAATCGTCGAAAACGGAGCTTGCGAAATCACTAAAACTGGCGAAATCCGTGCTTACTGACAGCCGCATTTTGACCTATTCGGCGACAAAAGCACACGGCCGCGACGAAGTTTGGGCAGAAATTTTGCATGCTATCAGCAAATCTTGATTTTTTAGTTGATTTATTGATTTGAATGATGTAACAATTGGGTATCCCTAAAACTTCGGGGTTTCTCGGAAAAGCTCTTGGGCTTGTTTTCTTTGTATTACTGCAAACAATCCATACAATTTTCTTCACATTTGATCTATCTCGATTTGCTGTTTTACATCGAAATTTTTTCGAAGAACATTGTGAAACCCGTAACAATTAAATAAAAAGTTCCAACCACATTTATAAACATGGCAACCAAAACCACCAATTCCCGCAAGGCCAAACCGGCTAAGGCTGCGGAGAGCGCTCCGGAAAGAATCGACGACGAAATCGAGGTCGAGGCCGAAGCGACAAACGGCGACAACGCCCCAGCCGCAAAGGCACAACCGACCGGCAAAGACGAAGACGGCAAGCTGAATCTCGCCGATCTAAAAGACATGTCGATCAGCGAACTGACGCACATCGCTCGCGAAATGGGCGTCGAAGGCGCGACGGGATTGCGTAAACAAGAGCTTATTTTCAAGCTACTCGCGGCACAGACCGAGAAGAGCGGATTGATATTCTCCGAGGGCGTGCTTGAAACGCTGCCGGATGGATTCGGCTTTTTGCGTGCTCCGGAATACAACTATCTGCCAGGTCCCGATGACATCTATGTCTCGCCTTCGCAGATACGCAAATTCGATCTGCGGACCGGTGATACCGTCTCAGGGCAGATCAGGCCGCCGAAGGAAGGTGAGCGTTATTTTGCTTTGATCAAGGTCGAGGCGATCAATTTCGAAGATCCCGGCCAGTCCCGCGAGAAGATTTTCTTTGACAATCTGACTCCGCTTTATCCGGACGAAATGTTAAAGATGGAGATCGAGGGCGACCCTGAGCGTATCGCGGCCCGCGTTATCGATCTCGTCACGCCGATCGGAAAGGGCCAGCGTGCCCTGATCGTCGCTCCGCCGCGCACCGGTAAAACGATGCTTTTGCAGACGATCGCAAATTCGGTCACGCTGAATCATCCTGAGGTGACGCTCATCGTTCTGCTGATCGACGAACGCCCTGAGGAAGTCACGGACATGCAACGGCTGGTCAAAGGGGAAGTGGTCAGCTCCACATTCGATGAGCCCGCGGAGCGCCACGTGCAGGTGGCCGAAATGGTGCTTGAAAAAGCAAAACGTTTGGTGGAGGCCGG
>JANLTF010000595.1:0-5252 GCA_031362825.1 Acidobacteriota bacterium
TGGGACGATAAAGCCAGCGTTTGGGATAATGTATAAACAGCGACAGATCATCCTCGTTCCATTTCCATACTCAGATCTAAGCGGCAACAAACGGCGGCCCGTGCTGATCGTATCAAACGATTCGTACAACAAGGCTTTCGATGACGTTCTTGTCTGTGTGATCACCAGCAACATTCGCAAAGATGAATATTCTGTTACGCTTTCGAATGGCGATCTTGAGATCGGTGTTTTGCCGGAAAGCTCGGTCGTTAAATCTCACAAACTCTTCACAATCCATAAAAACAAGATAATAAAGACGTTTAGCGTCGTCAAGAAAGAATTCTTTGGACAAGTCAACGAGAAGATCAAGCACCTTATAGAACCGGGTTAATCGTTAACCACCCCGCTACCGCGCGTGTGGTTCGGACAATATTTATGAAAACACGCGTTGGAGTTATTTTTGGCGGCAGATCGGGCGAGCATGAGATCTCGGTCCGTTCGGCGAAGACCGTTATTGAGCAGATCGATCATGAGAAGTACGATGTTGTGCCGATCGCAATCACGAACGATGGTGTCTGGCTCGACGCCGCAGAGTCTCAACTGTTTTTCGATAATGGCGGCAGACAAGAGACAGGAGACAAGAGACAGGAGACCGAACATCAGGAACTCTTATCTCCCGTCTCCCGTCTCCTGTCTCCAGTCTCTATAGATGTCGTGTTTCCCGTGCTTCACGGCACTTACGGCGAAGACGGCACCATTCAGGGGCTGTTTGAAATGGCAGATCTGCCGTACGTCGGCTGCGGTGTGCTGGCGAGTTCGACGGGGATGGACAAGGCGTTTATGAAGACGCTGTTTCGCGACGCGGGACTGCCGATCTGTGGTTATGTATGGTTCCTGCGTGACGAGTGGGGACGCAACCGCGAGGCGACGTGCCAAAAGGTCGCTGAATCTCTCGGCTTTCCGTGTTTCGTAAAACCCGCAAATCTCGGCTCGTCAGTCGGCGTCTCAAAAGCGACGGATATCGGAACGCTCTCGCTCGCGATCGAGCTAGCGGCGGAGTACGACCGCAAGATCATTGTCGAAGAAGGCCTCGAAATGCGCGAGATCGAATGTGCCGTCATGGGCAACGACACGCCCGAAGCTAGCCTGCCCGGTGAATACATCATCCGCGACAGTTCAAAGGCGTTTCTCGATTACACCGAGAAATACTCCGGCACCGGCAATAATGAATTTGTGGTCCCGGCACCCGTCTCGGATGAGCTTTCCAACAAGATCCGCCAGATGGCCGTCACCGCGTTCAAAGCTATCGGCGGCTCCGGCCTCGCCCGTGTCGATTTCTTTCTTCGCAGCGACAACGGAACTTTATTGGTCAACGAGATCAATACAATGCCCGGCCTCACCGACGCCTCAGGCTTCCCTAAAATGTGGGCCGGAACCGGAAAGCCTTTTCCACAGGTCATCGACGAGCTTATCCAACTAGCGATCGAACGGCACAACGACAAGAAAAAGAACAAGACCAGTAAATAACTAGGATTAAATGCCCATAAAAGAAGAAAGGCCCCGTACGGAACCGGGGCTTCTTGTTTGAAGGTTTGTAGATCGTTCTATCTATTTGATCACATAATTTGCAGTACCGATCTTGAATGACCGCTTCGCACCGGCTGACTTTAGCGAGAACGTCGGGACAAACTTCACCACCGACAACATACCGGCATTTGCGTTGCTCAAAATGGCGGCATTCGCGTTGCTCAGTATCCCGGCGGAATCAGTACCGATCAAGCCAATAGCTTTGAGCCTGCCTGCACCCGTGGGGACGACATTTCCACCACCAGCCGCGACCATCTTAGCTATGATGGCCCTGAAACTGGCACCATCGTTCCCAACGAGGGTAGAGCCGTCGTTGCCGATCAATTTAGCAAAAATGATCTTGTCGTCAGCTCCGAGCAGAAACAGCGATCTGGTCCCGCCTGCGATGTAAGCGTCCCACTTGAAGCCCTTCGACCGCATATCAGCTTTCGCGGCATCTACGCCTTTCAATAGCAGGTCATAGCTGTTGCCCCATTGTCCGTTACTATATTGCGTGATGTCGCACTCGCCGTCGCTGCCATTTGATGTCTGCGCGTCTGAGACGCCGTTATACACCGCCATGCTCACCCATGGATCGTTGCATTTGCCGTATTTGCGCGAATAGTCAGTTTGGGCCTCTGTAGGATTTGAAGCCTGAGCTGAAACGGAGATCGAACTTCCGGTGAAGATCGTCAATAAACCAAAAAAGAAAACTGTCAAAATTACTAGTCTGTTCATCCTATTTCCTCAATACTTAAAATTTAGTCCGGAATCTGAGTCCGCCTGCGATTTTCCGCCTTCGGACTCAAATGGAGAAAAGTCCTTTACTAAATAATGCAACAAATTGAGGAAAAGTGGCTCAAAATAAATTAAGAATTATTCGAAAACTATTTTGACTTCGCGGTGTGATAGCCCTTGCGAGTGCGAATGTTTAGATTAGGTCGTGAGACGCGTACTTCGATAGAGTGAAAACTACCGTCTTTCTTATGCTCTTTGGGTTGGTAAGCGATGGTGTATTGGTTGCCGAGTTCCTCGACAATCCGTTTGAATGCGTCGCGCATTCCGTTGCCGCCTGGCGTAGCGACATACGTCCCGCCGGTCTTTTCAGCAAAGCTCTTCAACGCCGATTGGTTCTGTGCTCGTTCCTTCATTGTCGCGTCGGGCGATGACATATCGATCGTGTAGATCGTCGCACCGGCCGCATTTGCTGCTTTCAGTGCCTTGTCCTGCGACCTCTTGCTTTGGGTGTCGGCTCCGTCCGAGAGCACGATGATGGCCCGCCGTTTCTCTTTGCGCGTCGCCAATATCTCCGACGCCTTAAACACAGCATCATTTAAGACCGTCATTCCGTCGGCTTTTAGATCGAATATTCTCTCGACGATGTCGCGGCTGTTCGAAAAATCCTGCACCATCTCGACTTTCGAATGGAAATTATAGATCGCGGCTTTGTCGTCGATCCGCAAACCTTCGAGAAACTTGATCGCGGCTGAGCGTGCGAGGCTGACACGCGATTCCATACTGCCGGACGTGTCGAGCAAAATGACGGCCGCGAACGGAGTTTCCTCTGCGGCAAAAGACTCGATCTTTTGCTCGATGCCGTCCTCAAACACCTTGAAATGCTTCTCAGTGAGTCCGGCGACCGCGACGCCATTTTTGTCAGTTATCGTTGCGTTTACAAGCACGATCGTCGAATCGACGGTAACAATGTCGTCATCGTTTTGAGCAAAGGAATTAACAGAAACGATAGCGAACAATACAAAAAGCGGCAGCAAAGATTGCGGCCGCAGTTTCGTAAAAAGTGTCGAAATCGTATTCAAATCCTAATTCCAAAACCGCAGAAATCGTGTGATCCGCAGAACGGCATTTGTCGTCTGTATTGCGGCAGCCGAGATCGTAAACCGCGTTGTTTTTTTCAACTCATCGACCAGCTTGATCGTCGTCGAACGCAGCGATTTGATCCCGTCAACTACGTCTTTCGGCCGGTTATTTGGCCTTGCCACATTTGGATCCGGCTTCTCGTTGGTAAGTTCCGGCGAAGATTCGGCATCGTCGTCACCGCCGAGCTCGTTGCGGATCTTCTTCAAGATCTTTTCCAGCGATTCCAGCTTCTCTTTATCTTTTGCGTCGAGCTGGGCATTGGCATTGGCCTTGCGTTCTAATTCCTCAGAGATCTTTAGGGCCTCGTCGCCCCGAACGAGCATATCTTCGTGATTCTTCTTGTCCTGCTCGATCTGGAGTTTCCTGAGCTGCTCTTGGATGCTCTTTGGCTGAGGTTCTCTGTCGCCGGCCCGCGGAAAAAGCGGGCTCGTGTTGTCGGCATTCTGGGCGAATGTCGTTACGGCCGCTAAAAAGATAGCGAATACGGCCATTTGAATGGATCTGATAAACATATTTACAACTCCATTCCGTAAAAACTATTGCTCAGTGTCCTGAGCCGGATCGGGCGAATTCCCCGTGACCAATTCAATTAACTTCGATAAGAATTCATCTTCCGCAAGCCCAGAACTCTGCACCGTCCGCCACTCCGACGTCAGCCCGTTTCCGGCACGGCCCTCGACCTTGGCGATCACCGAAACCTTATTCTGTATGCCGTCGATCGATTGGATCTCGATCGTCAACGTGTACTGTGCCCGCGTCCATGTGGAATCGGCAAACTCAAGCAATCCGTAGCGGCCGAGTTCGCTCTGCGTGATCACGGCGCCTTTGGCAAAAACAAAGGGCTGCGTGATTATGATCCCATCGGCCTTTCGCGACGAAGTCGAATCGACAACGATCTTCTTCTCACCAAGTGCCTGAATGATCGTTTCCAGTAAAACATCGCGGCGGGAGTTCAGTTTATACGGATTTTCCAGGCGTTCGCGAACGCGGGTCTTGCCTTTGCCCCAATCGAATGAACGCGACGCGTCAGTGGTCCGCGAAGTCACTTTGTCGCCGGCAGTCTTGATCGTTTGCGTCTGAGTATCCACGCCTTTCTGTGCCGATACAGCAACGCCGCATCCGGCAACAATGAGAGCAACTGACAAAAGTGATTTCATATGGGTAGGACTCGATGTGAAAAGCGTTCTCACACAATAAATATATAGCAATGCGCCGCTATTTGGAAGATATGATGAGAAGAATGTGATTTAAGTTGTCGTTGCCGATCTATTCCGTCTTTCGCTGCATTTCGCGGAGCAAAAGATACTTGAGAAACGAGTTATAAGCCGCAAAAACGGCGATGCAGAAGCCGGCAAAACCGTCGAGAAAACCGAGCTTGATAATGTAGGTTGTAACAAAAGCAACCGGCCCTGCGAAAACGATCTGCCCGAACGACGCTTTCCGTCCCTGAGCGTGCATCTCCGCCGCCGAAAGCGGTGCGTAGCGGTTTGCGATCATATCGGCGTGATGCCGGACGCCCTCGAACGTGTAATGCAGAATATCGCTCTTAAGCTTACCGACGGTCTCGCCCGCATTCACCTCGACCGACTCGTGTATCACGACATCTTTCCACTTCGCCTTTCGACGATCGAACAGCCGCAGTTGCCGGTCGGGATACCAATTACCGTGGCGGATCGGACGGTCCATATAAAACGAAAGCCGCGGTAGCGTATAGCCCGCAACGTCCGGTTCACCCAAAGCCGCGATCTCGTCCCTCAACTCATCCGTCGCCCGCTCATCCGCATCAAGGCTAAACACCCAATCATTCGCCGCCGCGTCCACCGCAAACT
>JANLTF010000342.1:0-2401 GCA_031362825.1 Acidobacteriota bacterium
CTTTAGCTTGTATCTGGCTGGAAAAGAGACAAGCTAAAGCTTGCACTCTGAGCATTTTATGGGACTAGAAAATAATCTATTCGAATCGCTGCCGGACGTCGTCACCGTCAAAATTGACGCCGTCATTAATTGGGCGCGAAAGAGCAGCATCTGGCCGGCGACATTTGGCCTCGCTTGCTGCGCGATCGAGATGATGGGAACGGCGTCTTCGCGACAGGACATTTCGCGTTTTGGAGCGGAAACATTTCGAGCTTCGCCACGTCAGGCAGATTGCATGATCGTCTCGGGCCGTGTGTCGCGAAAAATGGCTCCTGTGGTCCGACGCATTTACGATCAGATGCCTGAGCCAAAATGGGTGATCTCGATGGGAGCATGCGCGACGTCGGGTGGGGTTTTTGATAACTATGCGATCGTTCAGGGTGTTGACAAGATCGTCCCCGTCGATATCTACATTCCCGGCTGCCCGCCGCGTCCGGAGATGCTCGTTCACGCGATCATGATGCTGCAGGACAAGATCATGAAGGAATCGATCAAAGACCGCCGCGACGCCTTCGAGCCCGAATCACGAACTGCGATCGTTCCGGGAACGCTGCCGGTCACCGAGGGCACAGCCCTCGAACGGGAGACGGAAGTTGAAGTGGCGTCGGGCGAGACTTCGCGGCCGTATTCGGTGCCGTCGAAGCACGAACGTCGCAGATCGTCCTAATGGGATTTTTACCGCAGAGACGCTGAGACGCAGAGTTTTTTGAAAAATATTTTTTCCTCTGCGGCTCCGCGTCTCTGCGGTGTAAAGATTATATGACTGAGAAACTCCACGAATATGTGGAAAAGATGAAGACAAAGGACGCGGCTTGGGTGGTGTCTGTCGCGGAAGGCCACGGCGAGGTGACCGTAACAGTGCCGCGCGGGTCGATCGTGGCGGTTTGTTCGTTTTTGAAAGCCGAGCACGATTTTGACATGCTTGCCGACCTTTGCGGCTGCGATCGCGGGCCTGAGGAAGAGCCGAGGTTTGAGGTCAATTACCATTTGTTTTCGACGATACATTATCAGCGCTTGCGTCTGAAAGTTTTGCTGTCTGATGATGAGCCGAATGTGCCCACTGTTTCGTGGCTCTGGAAAACGGCGAATTGGCACGAACGCGAGACATACGATCTCGTCGGCATCAAATTTGACGGCCATCCGGATCTGCGGCGCATTTTGCTGCCGTCTGATTTTGACGGCCACGCACTCAGAAAAGATTATCCGCTGCGGGGCTATGAGCCTTACAGCTTGAACTAGACCGCTTTTTATGGCGACAGTAGCAGAAAATATTACGAGCAATTTTGACGTTCTTGACCAGCCGCTCGAGTCGGAGATGACCTTGTCAATGGGGCCGCAGCATCCCTCGACGCATGGCGTTTTGCGGCTTGATCTCAAACTCGACGGCGAGCTCGTCATCAATGTCATACCCGACATCGGCTATCTCCATACGGGAATGGAGAAGCTGTTCGAATATAAGAAATATCAACAGGGCATCGTCATCACCGATCGGATGGATTATCTCAATCCGTTGGGGAACAATCTCGCGTATGTGATGGCTGCGGAGAAGCTGCTTGATCTTGAGATCCCCGAGCGTGCTCAGGTCATTCGCGTCTTGATGTGCGAACTGCAGCGTATCGCGTCCCACATGGTTTGGCTCGGAACGCACTGTCTCGATATCGGGGCGATGTCGGTTTTCTTCTATTGTTTCCGTCAACGCGAAAAGATCCTCAATCTGATCGAGGCCGCATCGGGCGGGCGAATGACGCCGAGCTATTTCCGCATCGGCGGGCTGATGATGGATCTTCCGGCGGGATTTGAGAGCCGCTGCCGACAGTTTCTCGCAGATTTTCCTGCGGCGATGGACACGTTTGACACACTCGTGACCGGAAACACGATTTGGATGAGCCGCACAAAGGGCATCGGTATTATCGAAAAGGACGAAGCGATCAACTGGGGCCTCACAGGCCCGTGTTTGCGAGGCAGCGGCGTCGAACTCGATCTCAGGCGGCACAATCCTTATACGGGCTACGAGACCTACGATTTTGACATTCCGGTCGAACACGACGGTGACGTCTGGGCAAGATTCAAGGTCAGAATGCGCGAGTGTCTCGAATCATACAAGATCGTTCGCCAGGCACTCGACCGTCTGAAACCGGGGCCGATCAAAGCTGACAGCCCCAAGATCGTTCTGCCCGATCGCGATGATATGCGAAAGCACATGGATTCGCTGATCCACCATTTCCTGATCGTCGCCGAAGGCTTTAACGTCCCCGAAGGTGAGGTCTATCACGCCATCGAAGCCTCAAAAGGCGAACTCGGCGTCTATATGAAATCAAACGGCGGCCCAAAACCCGAACGCGTCCATTTCCGCGGCCCGAGT
>JANLTF010000396.1:0-2288 GCA_031362825.1 Acidobacteriota bacterium
TTCGCGTGGGATCGGCCGTGAGATGGCCGAGGGACTGGCTGAGGCCGGGGCAAATCTGATGCTCTGTGCCCGAAAGGTCGAGCAGCTCGACGAGACCGTTGCGGCATTTGCTGCGAAGGGCTATAGCGTCGCCGGAAAGGCATGTGACGTGGCAAAGCCCGAAGAGGTTCAGGCTGTTATTGATACCGCGATCGAGCGATTTGGCTCTGTCGATATATTGATAAACAATGCCGGAACGTCATGGGGAGCGATGCCCGAAGATATGCCGCTCGAACGCTGGCAGCAGGTGATCGACGTAAACCTCACCGGATGTTTTCTCTTCGCACAGGCCGCCGGGCGTCAGATGCTCAAACAAGGTAAAGGCTCGATCATCAACATCGCGTCGATCGCAGGGCTGACGTCGTCGGCAAACGGCCCGTTCTACGCTGGCTATGTCGCCAGCAAGGCTGGGCTGATCGGCCTGACGCGGGAACTCGCCGCAAGCTGGGGCCGTAAAGGCATCAGAGTTAATGCTATTGCTCCCGGCTTCTTCCATTCCAAAATGGCCGACGCCGTGATCGACATTTACGAACGCTCGATCCAGGAAAATAACGTTATCCCGCGTGTCGGCGAAGAAGGCGAATTGAAGGGCGTGACGGTGTTCCTTGCATCCGACGCGGCAAGCTACATTACGGGTCAAACGATTGCTGTCGATGGCGGCATGACGGTTTGAGGTTCAGAGTGCAAGCTTCATTCCACGAAAGCAAACTCGCCAAATTTCGAAGGCACGTGAAAATTTGGCTTCTTTGTCTTAGTTGCCTGCCAGGCGAGATAGCCGCGTTTCGGATCTTTGCCAACGCACCGAAATAGATTCCCGAGCCAGACATCGCCCACTTTTGGCGTTTTACCAAATGCCTTCCACTCGATCTTGATCGCCATCACGACCCTTTCAGGTTCGACCGATACTGCCGATTGCATCCCTGACTTGTACTCAAGATCGGTAATTCGCTTTTTCGCCGTGACGAGAATACCAAGATCGATCCATTCGCCCGTCGGGGCGATCTCGAATTCAAAATACTTGTTGCGAACAGCCTTATTCGGCGCGATAAATATCTCGCAAACATCGCGGTCCCAAAGACCGTTCGTTTTTACGGTCAGATCAGGCTTGTCATTAACGACAAGTGGTTCAGCCTGATTAGCCTCAAAACGCACATAAAGTGCCGTCGCCGACCATAACACCCGAGCCTTGAAATGCCGTCCTTCCGGAGCCTGTTTGCCCGACCAGTATTTTGTGACAACCGATTCGGACGCGCCTTTCCACGCCGAATCATCGAGCCGGTCAATCGAGAAATCGTTCGAGGTATGTTTGATAGTCAGCCGAGTCGCAGCCATTTTATTCTGGGAAACTACAGTGATAGCTCCAATGAAAAAGACTATAATGCCTAAACACACGAAACGCTTCATGATCAAAATGTCCAATACGTGTCACCTATATATCTCCGCCTTCTCCGTAACGCCAATTCCCTGACGGTACCTGCTGCGTCCAATATACTTGATGGCTTTATCGATATCTGCGGTTTCATAAAGACACTCGTCTGAGAGACGTCTATAGAAGGCTGATTTGGTATCAAGCAACATTGGAATATCATCTGCGGTCGCAGCACCGATTATCTGCGTAATGCCGATCCACTCAAAGCTCGAACCATAGACACGGCCTTTTTCTTTCCATTCTTTCAAGGCATCGAGCAATTGCCCCTTGGTTGCCTTCTTATCGGTCGGGGTTTCAAAAAGCTTATTGTCCCTAATCTTAGCGAGCACGGAAGCCTGTTCCGTTCGATTTTTGGTGGCATAATCAGCGGGGAGTTTTTCTTGTCGCAATGTGATACTCCGCTCAATAAACTTTTTCAGTTCTACATTTGTTATCTTTGCAGTCTCCTCCTTAACAGCGGTCAGAGACTCAGGCGTTAATAGATGCAGCAACGCGAGAGAGACTTCTAGTTTCACTTGGTCGTCGTTCGTTCTTAACAAAGGAAGAAGATGTGGAACTGCCCTTTCATCATCGAACTCATACAGCGCGAATGCAAAAGCAAAAAGTTCTTGCGGGTCGGTTGACTTTAGGCCGTTGACAAAGAAATTGTAATCATCCGGATGTCCGAACTTACCTAGACACGTTATTGCCGTTCTTCGGACATCATCTCGTTTGTCATGGGCTAATAGTCTTACTTTTGGCAAGGCTTGCAGATATTGAGCTCGCGTCAGAATGAGCATCGCGGACCGCAGTTCGACGGAGTCGTTCGATCTTTCGAGAA
>JANLTF010000411.1:0-3318 GCA_031362825.1 Acidobacteriota bacterium
CCGGACTCTACCTTTACCACTGTCATATCTTGGAACACGAGGATATGGGGATGATGCGGAACTTCCGTGTCACATAGTCAAAAAGAATCCGTCTGGCTAAAGCGGCTCTCGTATGCCGGAATCATGATGAATAGCGGCCTGAAGGTTAGCGGAAACACATAGGAGATGTATGAACGAATCGAATAAGTCGGGCTTGATCATAGCGTTTGTGGTTGTCGTAGTGCTTTTTCTGGTCTTTGGCGGCGGAGCGATGTCAGGGTCATTTATGGGCGGCGGGATGATGGGCGGCGGGACCATTGGCGACGGCCGTGTTGGCGGGTTTGGCTGGATGTGGATCCCGACAGTGATCACTCTAGGCGTCGGTGTATTACTGGGTTGGGTGATCTTTGGGAAGAAAAATTGACCGGTCTAATGACCGCAAGGAGAGAAATGCAACATGTTAGCAGTTTGACTCGATTGGTTGGAGTAATAACTTCGATTTGTTTTATTGTCTTGGGTATTTTTGAATTTTCCGCAAGCGCGCAGCAGCCGATGCCAAAACCGTCGAAGGCAAGCCCGCAGCAAATTACCAAAGCTGACGATACGGAGATGAGCGATGACGATGTGGAGATCGCTCATCCATTTTTTACACATATGGGAATGCCGGAACGTGTTGGTGTTTACAGCCTGCGTCTCGTCGGACTCTCCAATCGCGTCGATGGCAGATCAAAAGGCGATTTTGGATTTCACTTTGAGACCGGCCTAACAAAATATATTGGAATTCATGTCCGAAACGACAGCTTCCTGGACAGGACGCGCTCTGAAGTCATGCTGCAGTTCGCTGCGATAAGAAGCAAGGACGGGATGAGCGGCTTCTCGCCGATTATTGAATTTGAAATTCCTACACGAAGGGGTGGCGGCTCTCGGATAAATACTTTGGTTGGCTTTTCAACCGCACTTGTGAATAAGCGCGCCGCCTTCAATCAAGTTGTTCACTACAATCCGCGAGAAGACTCGGTGGATTATAGTGCAGCTCTTGTTTTACGGGTCGGCAAGCGATACTTTCCCGTTTTCGAAATTCTAGGGGAGGGAATGCGGGGTGACCGTCCTATCGTCAATCTGCTCGGCGGATTTAAGGTGCGTATGAATAAGAATCTGACGCTGGGTTTTGCCGTGCAGGTGCCGGTAACCAGTCGCAAGGATTTCTCGTCACAGTTAGTTGGCCAACCGGATATAGAGTGGAGACGTAAGCAATAAGTTAAATTTTCGATAAACCGGAACTTTACTGGACAATTTGAGAAAAAGATAAGGAGAAAACGATGGATCACAAAAGTCATATAGACCCCGTTTGCGGTATGCGGGTGGAAAAAAAGGATGCCGCCGGTGAGTATGACCACGAAGGAGTGATGTATTACTTCGACAGCGACGAATGCATGACTAAGTTCTACAAACACCCGGAACAGTATGCAGCCAAATCCGATAAGGGGAGCAGCTATGAACAAGGAAACTGACAACAAAACTGGAAATAACAAGACCGAGAAAGGAATAGTCCTTGTCACGGGCTCAAGCGGAAGGATTGGCTCGGCGGTGATGCGGCGGTTCGCGGGACGTTTTGGCGAGGTCGTCGGCTTCGACCGCAAGGCACCCAAGACACAGCCTCCAGGGTGTCAGTTTATTGCGGTTGAAATCACCTCCGACAAAAGTGTTACCGAAGGTTTGAACACCCTCCGTGAGCACCACGGCACACATATCGTCTCGGTGATCCATCTCGCTGCCTACTACGATTTCTTCGGCGAACCAAGCGAGAAATATGACGAAATAACGGTGCACGGAACGAGACGCTTGCTGCTGGGTTTGCGCGAGCATGAGTTTGATGTCGAGCAGTTTGTTTTTTCAAGCACGATGCTCGTCCATCGCCCGGCTGAGCCGGGACAGTTCATCAACGAAGACTGGCCGATAGATGCGACTTGGGCATACCCGGAGTCCAAAGTACGCACTGAGAAGGTTATCCACAAAGAGCGTGGCACGATTCCAGCCGTTCTGCTGCGCATCGCCGGTGTGTATGATGATTTGTCCCATTCGATTCCACTCGCCCACCAGATGCAGCGTATCAATGAACGGCAGCTCACAAGCCGTATCTATTCCGGCAGCACGTCGCACGGGCAATCCTTCGTCCATATGGACGATCTCGTGGAGGCCATTGCATTGACAGTTGAGCGGCGAGCAGAACTTCCCAAGGAAACGCCGATTTTGATCGGCGAGCCGGAAACGATCAGTTACGATGAGCTCCAGCACACTTTCGCCCGGCAAATTCATGACGAGGACCTGGAAACTCTGGAAGTTCCAGGGGCATTTGCTCCGCTGGCCAAGGCGGGAGCCTGGGTGATGGAGAAACTACCGGGCGCTGATGAATTCATTAAGCCGTGGATGATCGACCGGGCCAATGATCACTACGCTCTAGACATCACGCGTGCCCGGGCCTTGCTCGGCTGGGAGCCGAAGCGAAGTTTGCGTGAAACAATTCCGATGATGGTCGCCGCGCTCAAAGCGGACCCGCTTGATTTCTATCAAAAGAACGACCTGGAATTAACATCCGAGTTGGCGGAGCAGGCTGAATCAAAGGCTAAAAAGAAAAGTAAATCCAGTGGAGCATAAGCACACAAAAGAACCAGAAGAAATCTCGGCGCCTAAAAAAAGGGCTTCTTCGTCACGCGACGAGGAAATGAAAATGCCCGACGGCACATCCATGAAGATGTCCGATCACAAAGACATGTCGATGCCCGATGACAAAATGACAGAATCCGGCATGACCATGGATCATGAGGCAACGGTTTGGCCGCATTTTGCCAATATGGTCTTGGGAGTGTGGATAATAACTAATGTCTTCGCTCTTGGTTACGGCAGCGGAGCTCTTCAGGTGAGCGATGTGATAAGCGGTGCACTGGTCGTCGTTCTTGCCATCCTCTCGGTTTCGAGTACCGACTGGCTCAAATTCTGGTCGCCTTGGGCGAATTCACTGGTCGGCCTGTGGATACTGTTTGCCCCGCTCGTCTTCTGGTCGCCCACGTCCGGCGTTTACTCCAACGACACGCTGGTCGGCGCTCTCGTCATCGTGTTTGCCATCCTCGCTCCGGGGATGCCGATGGCAAAGGGTATGAGCATGGAGCCGGGACCGGACGTGCCGTCGGGCTGGTCTTACAACCCGTCGAGCTGGGCGCAGCGAGGGCCGATCATCGCGCTCGCTCTCGTCGGTTTTTTCCTCTCGCGGCAGATGACCGCTTTCCAACTCCAGCACATCACCTCGTTCGCCGATCCGTTTTTCGGACTCGGCACGGTAAG
>JANLTF010000413.1:0-6453 GCA_031362825.1 Acidobacteriota bacterium
GGGTCTGAGACTTGATACTGGCCTTTTCGCGTTCGCCGAGGGTTGATTTGGCGAGGTCGAGGTTCCAAGTGCCACTAAAATTTGCTGTTTGGGCTGATGCCGCAAATGAGAAAATGAGCAGCGATAGTGCCGCCAAAACGAGATCCTTCTTCATATAAATTGCTCCTAAACTAAACTAGAACTTTGTGATCCATTAGCTAAGACGCAAGTGTAACGCATTTGGTTTTGTTGAAATTGTAAAGAATTGTAATGCACCGCCGCCGGCCGCAAAATGTGCGGCTAACGGCGGTTTTAGCGGCGGTTAGGCGTTCGATTCGGCTTCGGCGGCGGCACGGTTGAGATGGCTGTTCTTGTAGCCGTAAAACGCGTAGACGAGCAGGCCGACAATGAGCCATGCGCCAAATCTTAGCCAGTTTGTAACGCCTAACTCGGTCATGAGATATAGGCAAAGGACGAGGCCGAGGATCGGGATCAGGGAGAGTTTTTTCGTGAGACTCAGCACGAGCAAAAGGCCGGCAGTGAGCAGGAAAAAGATCAGAGGGATCTTGTGCGAGAATGCCGAAAGCCACGATTCCGATTTTTCTTCGACGGCGATCTTGAAATTCCTTGCGCCCTCAGCTGTGTTGACCGTGACGGTCTGAGCGTCTTTTGACGGTGTAACGACGTTCTCGCCGGCGGATGAGACGATGATCACTTTCTCCTTGGGGTCGCCTTTGATCACCTTCTTGATACTTGGGCCGGAGACATCGATGTGCAGTTCGCTGGATGTGGTCGAGACCTC
Source organism: Acidobacteriota bacterium (assembly GCA_031362825.1). Lineage (GTDB taxonomy): Bacteria > Acidobacteriota > Blastocatellia > Pyrinomonadales > Pyrinomonadaceae > OLB17. The sequence goes on from JANLTF010000413.1 coordinate 782, forward strand.
AAAGAATGAGCCAAACGACTTGATCCCGGCGGCGTAAACTGCTGAATTAGTTAGAGTTGCAGCATCCAGGGCACTGAGAGCGTTTGGATTCTCGCCGTCGACGGCCGTTAGCGTTTCGGCTGAGACCTTGACCTGATCTTTGTTCGGGTCGCTTTGGCTATTGAGTGCGCTGACACCCGAAAAGTAGACAAGGAAAAACGCGGTGATCAGGAAAAGGATCGGCAGGATAAATTGAGCGCTGATGTAAGGCACGAAGCGAGTGCCGCTCTCTTTGAACTCTTTATCTTTGAACAGAACACCCGCACAGACGACGACAAAGGCAAAAAGAGTGCCTATACTCGCGAGGTCTGTGACCTCTGTAAGGTTCATAAATAGGGCGGGAATCGCGACGACGATACCGGTGATGATGGTGGCGAACCACGGTGTGTTGAACTTTGGATGGATCGAAGAGAAGATGCGCGGCAGCAGGCCGTCGCGGCTCATTGCCATCCAGAGACGCGGCTGGCCGATCTGGAATACGAGGAAAACCGTTGCCAGAGCGATCACTGCACTGACCGCGATAATGCCCGCAACCCAAGGAATATTTGCGCCTTCCGGACCGAAAGCGAATGCGAGCGGATCGCCGACGTCGAGCTTGGTATAGCTGATCATGCCGGTTAAAACTAATGCGATCGCGATATAGAGGATCGTACAGATCACGAGTGAAAGGATCATCGCTATCGGCAGGTCGCGACGTGGATTTTTACATTCTTCGGCAGTCGTCGATAGAGCGTCAAACCCAATGTATGCAAAGAATACGGCCGACACGCCCTTGAGGACGCCTTCGACGCCGTTTGGTGCAAAGGGCGACCAGTTGGCCGGATTTACGTAGTTCAAACCGAGGAAAATAACGAGCAAAATGATGCCGATCTTGAGCACGGTCATGATGTTCGAAGCGATCTTAGATTCGCGGATGCCGATGTAAACGAGAGTCGTTATGACGAGCACGATGCCGAGCGCCGGAATGTCTGCAATTATCGGAATCGAACCTAGATGCGGCGAATTGACCCAAGCGGAATAACCGTCGATCTGTCCACAACTAACGACGGCGTCTTTGACCTCACATGCCTTGGTCAAGACTTCGAGCGAAGTGCCCTCGGCAATTGCCTCTTGAACAGCCGTATATCCTCGGCTGGCAGTGACGAAATCCATGGTGAAATGCAGTGGAATTTCGATGCCGTAGCCTTTCATAAGGCCGGTGAAATAGTCGCTCCAAGAGATGGCGACAGCGATATTTCCGATGGCGTATTCGACGATCAGATCCCAACCGATGATCCACGCGATGAACTCGCCCATAGACGCGTAAGCATAGGTGTATGCCGAGCCTGCGACGGGAATTCGAGAGGCAAATTCGGCATAGCATAGTGCCGAAAAACCGCACGCGAGGGCCGTAAATACAAAGAGAAACGCGACGGCCGGGCCGCCGTTGTACGAGGCCTTACCGACCATGGCAAAGATGCCCGCACCGATGATGGCCGCGATGCCCATGAGCGTCAGGTCAAAGACACCCAAACTGCGTCGAAGCGTCCCGGCTGGTGCGGCATCGCCCACATGATCCGAAAGCCCTGCGGCCGCATCGGCCTGAATTTGTGAGATCGACTTGGTCCTGAATAGATTCATAACGGTCCTCGCTGCCTTAAATTTTGCTAGTGCTAACTTGTCTAAAGGAATGATTTAACGCGAATTTTGAACCAATTCGGGAAAAGATGCAAGGTGGCGGAGGCGGCGAGAGCGGAGAACGCAGACGGAAGGAGCGGAACGGCAAAAACAGATATCTTATCGAGACACAAAACGACGTGGTTTTGGTAACGCGAATTTGAGGGCTGGTAACGCGGTTTTGACCGTTGGTAACCGCCAAATCGCCCTTGGTTACCCCAAAAAAGCCTTTGGTGCCGCGGAGATTTTTGACGAGAGTTTGGCCAGAAAACCAATTTCGACGAGCCAAACCCCAAATTTCCGCCCCCGACCGCCGCCTGTTCTGCCCTTATCGCCGCCGCCAATTTTTAGCCTAAATGAAAATGTCGATCGGCAAGTGAAAACGATCGCTCAAGCGACGCGCCTGAGATTTGCTAATTGACCGCTTTCCGTTGAGAACCTGCGAGACTGTACCTTGTGACCCAAAAATGTCTAGAAGGTCAGTCTGTACAAGGTCGTGTTCGCGCATAAGTTCGCGCAAGGCGATCTGGGGATCAGACTTGTCGGTGATCGGATAGGCTTTTTCTTCGAAATCCTCGATAAGCGTCACAAGAAGGTTGAGCAAATGATCTTCTTCGGGCGAAAGATCCGCATCACGTTTCTTCAGGAGCCGACCGGCGATCTCGAGCAGACGCTCGTTTTCGGCTTCGGTTGCAATGACGCCTGGCAGGTGCTCGACAAGCAATTTCGCGTATTTGTGCGGATCGTAGTTAGTTGTCATCCTATCTCCTTTGGCGACTCAGCAGTCATCCTTCCATTTATCTTTGTCATACTCCGCATGGCTCAGAACAAATCGGATAAACATCTCGTTTCGACGATAATTTAGGTGAGCGATAACACGATAATTATTCCCGCCAACATTGAAAACAAGACAGTCGCCAACTAGATCGGCACTCGGAAAAGTGAGTCTAAGTTCGGTCAAATTCGTTGGACTGATCCGTTTCATTTTTCGGAACCAGTCGGTTAAAACTTCTTCTGCTGCGGGATGAACTTCCCAATAGTCTCTCAGCATTCGTTTGCTGATTATTCTCATAGCGGCACCGTATACTCACTGGTCAAATATATTGCAAAATGCAATATATGTCAAGTGTATTGCATTTTGCAATACATCTGCATTCTCTGCATTCTGCTACAAAAACCGCAAAGTACGTCATTTTACGCAAAGTACGTCATTTCACGCAAAGTACGTCAAAGTACGCAAAGTAGGCTTTAAATTGGTGGTCGAAATCTGTCAACGTTTATGTACGGGCGCATTTTGTGTGCGAATCCGATGAGACCGAGATTATTAGAAAGAGGTAAAAGACATGGAACGAAATTGGGAAGAGTTTAGTGAAGGGCCGAAGGATGTGGAGAGTGATCTGCACGTTACGCTGAGCAGGAACGGGGAACTACTGATCGGAGCAGTGGCTTACAGGCAATTGAATGAGCCGGCAGCGGTTGTGCTGTTGTTTGACCGCGAGACTCGTGTGATGGGCGTGAGAGCGGCACACATACGAGCGGAGAACTCGTATCCGACGAAAGAGAGACAGAGAGGACAACACCGTGTGGTCCGAACGATCCGTTTTTGCAGGCATCACGGCATCAATGTTGACCGGACGGTGAGGTTTCGCAATGCGGTCATCGAGAACGGCGTTTTGGTGCTGGATACGAATGCGATGGTCAATCTTAGTTGAAGCACGGCGGCATAGGCCGCAGGAACAATTGAGGTGACGGCCGGAAAAGCGCAGGTTCTGGCACCAAATGCTTGCCAGTGTTGCGGTAGGCCCGCAACCGTTCCGCAAATAGAGCGGCACAGCCGCGAGGAGTTATGAAAGAGATTTATCCACAACAAATGATAGATGATGCCTGCCGGATCTATGTGAAGTATGGCGGACGGAAGCATCGGAAGATCGAAAAGGAGATGCGTGATCGAGGTTGGCGGTTTCCTAAGACGTTTTTGTATTCGCGAAAACGCAAATCAGGAGTACGTGCTTCGTGGCCTTAAAAATACGGAGGGAACGAGCTTTTGTCGCCTGAGCAGCGGGAAGTGCTCGAACGAAGTAAGCGAAAAACGGCCGTGCCGGATCGGGCGAAGTCTCCGGGTTGGTTGAGGGCGGAGTTTCCGGAGTGGAAGTGGGGTTGGAGGTTTCAGCGGCATATTTATAGGAGTCTGGAGCGTGTGACTTTGGGCGAGAAGAAGCGGTTGATGATATTTATGCCGCCGCGGCATGGGAAGTCGGAGATGGTGACGATCAGGTATGCGGCCTGGCGGCTGCTGCGCGACACAAAGCTGAACGTTATTTTGGGAAGCTATAACCAGCGGCTGGCGGATAAGTTTTCGAGGAAGATACGGCGAATAATTGAGAATGGAAAATTGATAACGGAGAATTCAAAGACAGACGGATCGACCAATTCTCAATTATCAAATATCAATTCTCAATTCCGCCGCCTGGCGACGGCTTCGGAGTGGGAAACTGCTGGCGGCGGTGTGGTGCGGGCGGTCGGGGTAGGCGGCGGGATCGCGGGGTTTGGGGCTGGGCTGGTAGTAATTGACGATCCGGTACGGAGCAGGGCGGATGCGGAGAGCGAGGCGTTTCGCGAACGCGTTTGGGATTGGTTCAATGACGATATCTACACGCGGCTCGAACCGAACGCGGCGATCATTTTAATTCAGACGCGTTGGCATGAGGACGATCTGGCGGGGAGGTTGATGAAAGAGATGAAAGATGGCGGCGAGGAGTGGGAAGTGGTTTGTTTGCCGGCGATCGCCGAAAGCGAAATTGAGAATGGAGAATTGAAAATGGACAATGAGGAGCAAATTCTCAATTCTCCACCTTCAATTATCAATTCGACCGATCCGCTCGGTCGCAAGGCCGGTCAGGCTCTGTGTCGTGACAGATTTGACGAAAAGGCTTTGGCTCGGATCAAGAAGAAGCTTGGGTCTTATTCGTTTTCGGCGTTGTATCAGCAGTCGCCGGCTCCGGCGCTTGGCGGGCGGTTCAAGCGGGAGTGGTTTCGGAAGATCGTGGACGAGGCGCCGCCGAATCTGCGTTGGAAACGCGGCTACGACCTGGCGGTCTCGACGCGTACCTCGGCCGATTACACGGCGTCGTTCCGATGTGCGAAGGATAAGCTCGGGAATCTGTACATCGCGGACGGCTATCGCGCACGGATCGAATATCCTGAGCAGCGTCGCTACGCGAACGAGCGTATGCGCAGCGAACGCAATACCGAACACGGCATCGAGGCGGCTCTGCACGGAGCGGCTTTTGTACAGGACATGCGGCGTGACATGCGGTTTGGGCACATCGCTTTGCGCAAGGTGAGGGTCGATACCGACAAGCTGACGCGTGCCCTCGCCTGGCTAAATATGGCCGAAGAAGGCAAGGTGTTTCTAGTTCGCGGCCCCTGGATCGACGAATTCGTCGACGAGATCGCCCGCTTCCCAACCGGCCGCCACGACGACCAAGTCGATGCTGTGTCGGTCGCGGTGAATATGCTAGCGCAGTCGGGCGGACCTGCGTTTGGGTGCTGAATTGGTCGATAAGACTGACGCCGGAGGTGTCGTATGTCTATAGAACGAGCGGCCCGAAAGGAACAGACGACCCCGGCCGGGGTCGCACCGATCTGTTTGAATCTTTGTGCTATAAACGTTCGATCCCGCCGGGATCGCTGAGGAGTTGCCGACCGGGCTATTGCCCGTCGAGTTGTTTGCGGAGTTGGACGACGAAGGAGCGGACGGCGGTGGCTTCGTTGGCGTCGGGGAAGATGCGTAGGAACTCTTCGTAGATGGCGATGGCGTCGGTCAGTTTTTGCTGGCGTTCGTAGGTGAGGCCGAGGAGCTGCATGATGACCATCGCGTCGGGGGCACCGGCGAGCTGTTTGATCGCGGTCTTGAGGTGCTTGGCGGCTTCGTTGTAATTGAGCTGTTCGTTGTCAAAATCGCCCGAGCCGCCGGC
>JANLTF010000428.1:0-2006 GCA_031362825.1 Acidobacteriota bacterium
CGAAAAAGGATTCTCGCCCGCTTACGGTGCCAGATTCCTGAAAAGGCACATCGACCAAAAGGTAAAGCTGCCGATCACCAACGAGTGGAAACTATCGACAAAATTCATCGTAGCCGCCGCCGATGGCGAGATCACAGTGAAACCGGGCGAGGTTTTCAGCCTTAACTAAAATGCAAAGAGAACTGACTATAAATCTTAGCGACAAAACCTATAACCGTTTGATGAAATTGGTTGGCGAAAAAAACGCCAGCCAATTCATCGAAACCGTTTTGGAGCCCTATACGTCGGAACCAGAAGAAGAATATGAAGTAACACTGCCGCTAAACAACGGAGAGAGAAAGATTTATATGCGTAGCCCGCAGTTGAAGAACCGGGCGGATATTGAAAAGTTCCGGCTTGAAATGACCAAAGAAAACGCAGATGCCTGATTACAATTCCGAATCTTTTCAACCTGCGGCCCCGATAGCTCACGTTACGCTTCGAAATCCTGAAAGTAACTCGGAAATAATGAATGTCCCGATGTTGATTGACACGGGAGCGGACGCCACTCTTATCCCGAAAGCCTTTATCGAGAGGCTAGCGTTAAGGCCGACAAATAAAATATTCGAGCTCGAGGGTTTCGATAAGGCAACGAGCCAAAGCGCGGTAGTCGTTTTGCAGCTAATTTTCGAAGGCAGGATGTTTCGCGGAGAATTTTTAACTGTAGATCAGGATTACGGTATACTTGGTCGAAATATTTTGAACTTCCTTAATCTTCAATTCGACGGGACGAATTTGACCTGGAAAGTGATGTAACGCGAGACGCCGCAAAAACTTTTTGCATCAAAGGCTTTGATGATAATATCTTCAGAGCCTTTTTATTTTATGGATCGATCAATTTTTAGAACAACATTTGCCCTCATTGCCGCACTTCTGGCGTCAACGTTCTTCACATCCGCGCAGACCGATCCGCCAAAGCCGCCGCAAACCGAAAAGGCCGAGGCGATCATCGCACGGGCCGTTAAGGCGCTTGGCGGCGACAAATATTTGCGGGTTTCGTCGCAGATCGGACGCGGCAAATTTAGCATTATTAAAGAAGGTGCGACGGTTTCGTTTCAGACGTTTGTCGATGTGATCGTTTTCCCTGACAAAGAGCGGACCGAGTTTAAGGAACGGGGAACTTTGACAGTGCAGACCAATTCGGGCGGGACCGGCTGGGTTTACGACGGCGAACAGGAACTCGTCAAGATACAGAACGAGACACAGCTCGCCAATTTCAAACAGGCGATGAGGACGAGCCTCGACAATCTGCTTCGAGGAGCCTGGCGTGGCGATGCCGAGCTGTCGTACATCGGCCGCCGTCCTGCAACGCTCGGAAAGCGAAATGATGCGATAAAACTCACATTCAAAGACGGTTTCGTGATCGAATTCGAATTCTCGGTCGATGACGGCCTGCCGCAAAAGTCGCTCTACAAAAAGACCACGCCCGAAGGCGAAGAGGTCAAAGAAGAAGACCGCTACGCCCAGTTCATTGACATCGAAGGCATCAAAACCCCGTTCATCATCGACCACGTCACAAACGGCAAACCCTCATCGCGCATAAACTACCAGACCGTAGAATTCAACCGGAGCATCCCCGACACTATCTTCACAAAACCCGCGACCCCGAAAGAAGCCAAAAAAGAGTTCAAACTCTAAAACAATTCAGCCACAGATCACACAGGTAGCCCGAATCAAGAAAAAATTTCCTATCCGTTTTATCTGTGCCCATCTGTGGCTAAATTTCTTTCTTCTTATCTAACAAACGCATTCGGCACCGGCAGATCGCCTGCGATACCGAACTGCTGTATCAACACTCCCGCCGTCGACCGATTAGCAAACCAAGTCGCCGACGAAGGCCTAAACACAGCGGCGTCGAGCTTCCCGTCCCCATCATAATCCCCCGGCGAAGCAACATCTCCATTCGCCCCAAACGGGAACGCGAAGAACGAGAAATCTTCGCTCCTGAGAATGAACCAGTTTCCGTT
>JANLTF010000430.1:0-1971 GCA_031362825.1 Acidobacteriota bacterium
ATTACCGGATTGGATCAAGGCTTAAAAGTGAGCAATGCCGCTTACACGGGTGATCTCGGTGTGGTCTTTGCGTTGACGGCGAACGTGAGTCTTTCTGCCCGAATTGGCCGGTCGTTCCGGACTCCGAATATTTCAGAAAGATTCTTTACAGATGCGGCGTCCGCGGAAGGATTTCTCGTCGGCAATCCGTCGTTACGTCCTGAAACCGGGATCAATTTTGATACAAGTGCAAAATTCCAGTTCAAGAAGCTGCGAGGTACGGTTACGTACTTTAATAACTATTTCAAGGATTTTCTTGCGACTCAGATCACCGGGATTCGGATCGCACAGCCGCCGCCGAGGGCACCGATCGATGTTTATCAAACCAGAAATGTACGGACGGCACGGATCCAGGGTTTTGAGGCGGAACTCGAAACTACGTACAAGATCAGTCTCGGGTACCTGACCCCGTACGGCAATTTCAGCTATCTTCGCGGTGATGATGTCGATCAGGGTCAGCCTTTAGACTTCATCAGTCCGTATCGAACAAATGCGGGATTCCGCTGGCAGAATTTTGGTAAAAACTATTATGTCGATTACAATGCCCGCATTGTTGGCAAGCAGGAGCGGCTGTCGGTTGGGTATTTAATACCTGTCAACGACGGTCCGGAGCCCGGATACGTGACCCATAATGTTGGTGGAGGTTATTATTTCCGCAAAGAGCGTTATAACTTCAGCATTAACCTGGCCGTTTCTAATGTGTTCGATCGATTTTATAGTGAACAGTTTACCTACGCACCGGCGCGAGGCCGTTCGTTTACTATCGGTACGACCTGGGCAATAAAGTAACGGCCGCAGTTCGTGGGATCTACAAGCGGGGAGACGCCCGGCAGGAACGCCGGGCGTCTCTTTATATTAAGGAAGGTCGTCGAGCTATTTGTCTCGTGTCGCAGTAAACGGTATCGACCCAAATCCGGGATTTGAGACGGTTCCGCTCATTTTGTCGCCGTCTATGGTTCCGGCCATTGCGAATACGACCGCCTGGCCTTGGACGTCGGCGTTTAGCGTGGCTGTGAATTCTTTCCCGTTGACCTTGCCTCCCATGATCGTTCCGTTGCCCATTTGCGAGAACGTGGCTCCGGTGAAGTCTGTGCCCGTCTGCTTGATCTCGACCGCAAGCGAAACGACCTGCCCGCCAGCGTCTGCGAGGAGCGTCCATTTGCCATCCAGGCTGCCTGCCGCTGCCGCCGTACCCGATGAGACGGTTGCCGGGGCGTTCGGGTCCTTGATCACTACATTCTTTGGATCGACCGTGATCTCAGCGAGACGTTTGGCGACCTCAGGTGTCATCGTCTCCTGATAGCGTCCGCCGAGGTGTTTGGCAAGGAATTTCTCTGACGCGGCGATCATCGCCATGTTGTTGACGGGGCGTGCAAAGCCGTGGCCTTCGTCGGGGGCCACAATGTATTCGACAGGGAATTTGCGGTCACGCAGGGCGATCACGATCTGGTCGGATTCACGGATGTTTACACGCGGGTCGTTGGCACCCTGTACGACCATCAGCGGCGTTTTGATCTTATCGGCAGAGTAGAGAGGAGACTGTCGCTTCATCTGAGCAAGGCCCTCGGGCGTATTCGGATCGCCCATGCGCTTGTAAAAAATAACGCGTCCTGCTTCCCAATATGGCGGGATCGATTCGAGCAGCGTCTTGAGGTTTGAAGGAGCAACGATCGCGACTCCGGCCGCATAAACATCAGGCGTGAACGCCACGCCCGCAAGCGTCGCATAGCCGCCGTAGCTGCCGCCCATGATGCCAACTCGTTTGGCGTCGACCGTCCCGTCGGCGATCAGGTGTTTCACGCCGTAGGTTATGTCGTCCTGCATTTTCTGGCCCCATTCGTTGTTTCCGGCGTTAAGAAATTTCTTTCCATAGCCGGTGGAGCCGCGAAAATTCATATTTAGGACTGCATAGCCGCGGTTCGCCCAAAACTG
>JANLTF010000474.1:0-26661 GCA_031362825.1 Acidobacteriota bacterium
CGGTCTCGAAAAGGCGCGCGAACGCTGTGTTGAAACGGTTGTCGTCGAGAGGAACGGCCGAAAGCGTGAGGAACACGATGCAGAGATCATCGCGGAACTAGAGTCTCGCAACGTCGAGTTGGTTTGTCTTGCAGGCTATATGCGCCTTCTGTCACCAGGCTTTGTACAGGCATTTCCCGATCGAATCGTTAATATTCATCCGAGTTTGCTGCCGGCATTTCCGGGCCTTGACGCTCAGCGACAGGCGTTCGATGCCGGAGTGAAAGTTACGGGCTGCACTGTTCATTTTGTAGATGAACTTCTTGACCATGGGAATGTCATTTTGCAGAAGTCTATCAATAGATTGGCCGATGATACTGTTGAGACGCTGTCAGCGAGGATCTTAGCTATCGAACACGGCACATACGTAGAGGCCTTGAATATCATCGTCAGGCATGGTCTCGGAATAACTCAAAAGTGATAACTAAAGACTGAGAATTGAATACCCATTATAACGTTTTGGCTATCTCGGATGTGCCTTCGCTAAGAATCTCCATCTACCTTTGACTCAAAATGCAGCGTTGTCATCGCGTTTTTGTCGTCGGTAAATTGGAGCATGTCTTCGCTTTTGTCGGTGTCGTATTGGACGGAAACGCCGATGATGTTCTTTAGTTTGTCGATCATTGCAGTTTCCTGGCCATGTTTTTGGTAATAGCGAGTGACGGTTACGGTGCTGCCGTCGATCGATACACTTTGAAACACGCCTTCCTGGGCTTCTTCTTTGAAACCGCCTTTTGGGCCGAATATTTCAAATCTGGCACGGCGGCCTCGGTTTCGATATGAGAACGCGCTTAAAAATGTAGGCCATTCCTGAGGCTCTACCATTTTGATCATCGTCATAATTGTAAAGTCCCCTGTCTGACGTTATTGTGCGCCATCGCGGCAGTGTGTGCAACAGCTAATTTCGGCCTGATTTCCTTTTGACAATGGGCCTGATGCGCGCGTAAACTCTAGGTTTTCACTTTTAACTAAAGTGATGGAGAGTAATTATGCCGAAGAGAACATATCAACCGAACAACCGCCGCCGCGCGAAAAAGCATGGCTTCAGAGCAAGAATGGCGACGAAAAACGGCCGAGCCGTGATCAAACGCCGCCGCGCGAAGGGACGCAAGAGATTAACGGTTCACCATTATTAGATCTCGGGCTCGCTAAGAGTGAGCGTTTGCGAAAGCGCTCAGAGTTTTTGCGGGTCTATGAGAGCGGAAAGCGTTTTGAAGGCCGTTTTATGACGGTTTTCATTTTGCCGGCGAAGGCTAACGTTCACCGTCTCGGCGTCACGGCTACCAAGAAGGCGATCGGCAATGCCGTAGAGCGAAACCGCGCAAAGCGCCTTCTGAGAGAAGCTTTTAGATTGAGCCGGGCAGAACTCGATGCGATCGAGACAAGGTTTGATTGGGTCTTGAATGCACGGAGAAGCCTGTTGCACACAAAACTCGAAAAGCCGTTGGCGGAGTTTAGAGCAATTGCGGCGAAGATCCAGGGCGGAAACCCAAGCGGTAGCGAGGGTGTTCCTAAGAATATGTAATAAGGCGGAAGAACACACTCCCTACCGGTCGTGTCTCCGCCTTTATTCTTTTTTTGGCGATGAAGTTTTTGGTTTTAGATCTCTTGGGCATTTATAAGGCTTTCGTGTCGCCGTTTTTGCCGCCCGCCTGCCGGTTTGAGCCGACATGTTCGGAGTATGCGAGGGAAGCGGTAGAAAAGTATGGTGCGATACGCGGAACATGGATGGGTCTCACGCGTATCTTAAGGTGTCAGCCGTTCTGTAAGGGCGGCCATGACCCAGTGAAGTAATGGAAAATCCAGGCAGTAATAGTAGTCAATCACGTTTTTTGATCGCAATGGTGCTGGCAATGGCCGTTCTGTTCGGCTGGCAGTATTTCTTTGCTCCAAAACCACCGGTAGCCGACCCGAACGCTACTACTAACACCAACACGGCACAACCTACCGCTGCCCAACCAACGCCGGCAACGGCCGCTCAACCAACTCCGGACGCGGCCACCACGACGCCCGATAACACTCCAAATCGTCTGATAACGATCAAATCGCCTCTATACGAGGTGACGCTCGATTCGAAAGGGGCGCTCGCGACGAGCTGGATAATTCTCAAAAACAAATCAAATAAAGGCGAATATCCGGTATTTGCCGACGGCTCGACCAATGCGGAGAAGAAACCGCTGCAACTGATCTCGGAAGAGGCCTTGAAACGCAGCCCGCGTGAGATACCGTTTCGACTTTCGACCGACGACCAGGCCGTTAACGGTCTCGTCAATGACCGGAACTACACGATCTCCGCGGCCGAAGAAAGTATCACACTCGCGGCAGGCGAGGAACGCCTGATCGAGTTTACGCTGAACGACGCGAGCGGTGTCGAGGTCAAAAAGGCGTTCACGTTCCGGGCCGACAGCTATGTTTCCGACCTTGCGATCACTCTGAAAAAGGGCGGACAGAGCATTCCGAATACGAAGCTGCTGATCGGTTCGAGCATCGGCGACCACGCGATCAATCACCACACTTTCTATCAGATCGAATCGGAAACGGTGGCGGGAATTGGCGGCGATATTCTGCGGCATCAGGGCAATTATTCGTTTACCTACGACGGAAATAATCAGGCAGTCCTTGCGGACAAAGGTGCCGTTGATTGGGCGGGCGTCGGCGACGCTTATTTTGCGATGGCAGCTATCCCGGCAACGCCTCAGCAGGGGCTGGAGTATCGGGCGTCAAAATACGACGTCGCGACCAAGCCTTTCTACGACAGCATCTTTAACTGGGTATTGCGTAGTGCAAAGACCACCGAAACGCGTCACCTCGTCACCGTTACAATGCCGATCCCGTCTGACGGTTCGGTCACGCAGATCTATACAGGAACGAAGGACTATTTTGTCCTGAACGAATATAACAAGACGCTTTCGGCCAAGGCTGGCCGCGAAATTGATTTTGTACACCTTATCAATTTCAGTAATTACAGCATCATTCGGCCGATAACGACGTACTTGTCGATACCGATCCTTTACGCACTAAATTTCTTTAACGGGATAGCGCACAACTACGGCCTCGCGATCATTATCTTCACATTCCTGTTTTACATGCTGTTGTTTCCGCTTCGGTGGTATCAGTCGAAGTCTTTCAAGAAGGCTTCGGGCAATGCCCCGAAGATGAAGGAAATCCAGGACAAGATCAAAGATCTGCAAAAAAAGGGTGTGCCTACCGACGACCCGAGGATGCGTGACCTGCAGATGCAGCAACTCAAGATGACCAAGGACGCTCTGCCGATCGGCGGATGTCTGCCGATGCTCTTGCAGTTTCCGCTGCTGATCGCTTTTTATACGGCGATCACGATCTCGGTCGAGGTGCGTCAGGCTTCGTTCATTTGGCTGCCCGATCTGTCGGCGGCAGATCCGTGGCACATACTCGAATTTGCGTTTGCTCTGTCGATGATCCTTTCGATGAAATTCACGCCGCAGGCAGCAGTCGTTACGCCCGAACAGGCCATGCAGCAAAAGATGATGACCTATCTGATGCCGGTAATGATGCTATGGGTAATGTGGGCCGCTCCGTCGGGGCTTTTGCTATACTGGTTTTTTGGCAACATCGTCAGCTTTGGCCAGCAGATGGTCATTAACAAGATGAACAAGCCAAATGTGCCGCCAGGGATGGAGATCGTGAGCTCGATTCCCGCAAATGCGAGGCAAGTGAAGCCGAAGACGGCTTAGATGGGAAGGCAGGCTGCCAGCCTGCGACCTTAAAATATTTGCAGGCTGGCAGCCTGCGTTCCGACTATGAACCAGACCTGTGAAAATGCGAGAGAGTTCTTGTCCGGCGTTGTTTCGGATATGAAGTTTGACCTTACGGTTACTTCTGAGTGGAACGAAGATGGCTGTTTGCTCAGTCTGAGCGGTGAGGATGCTCATTTCGCTCTCGCCGAGAACGGTGAGTTGCTCGATGCGTTCGAAACGATCTTGTTCCAGGCATTCGGCCGAGAACTCGACCGTGAACACCGCATCATCGTCGATGCCGACGGCTTTCGCCAAACACGTAAAGCCGAACTGCACGCGATGGCCCGCTTTGCTGCGGACCAGGTCCGAAAGAACGGCCGGCCGTTCACTTTCGGCGTCTTGAATTCGACCGAACGCCGCATTATCCACACTTCGCTGCAAAAAGAAGAGGACCTCTTCACCGAATCAGTCGGTGACGGCCGGGATCGGCGACTCCAAGTTCGCTTGCAATAAGTCATTTAAACCGCTACCACTGGAGCCGCGACCTGATTGAGCGGATTGAGGCCGGTCATAGAAACCGGTTTCCAGTGAGCCTCGATAGTATCGGCCGAAAGATCCGCACCACAGTCCCATTCCACGAAGTAAGCGCCACTGCGAACGCTCTTGAACTCATTCAGGTCCCGCAAAGGCTCAAATGCCTCTGCCTCTAGATAGGGCTCTACATTGAACATGCCTTCCCGGCCGTCGTTGCTAACAACATGCAGCAGGAACTTATCTTTTGGAACAACTGCAATTATTTTCATTGATCTAATCCTCTTATTGGAAACGGCTTTCTTCCATCAACGGCTAGCTGCCAATCCGCCATTAGATCGTCATGGTGTATTTCGATCCATGCAATAACTAGTTTATGCTTTTTAGAAGGCAATTCGCCAGCTAAAACTGCACCATCTTCAATGGCATAAACCGCTACGTCGCCCTGATACTCCGCATGAATATGTGGTAAATGATGTCTGTCGGTATCATAGAAGAACATCCTAATAAGGATGCCATAAAACATTGAAATGGTTGGCATAAGTCACGTTTCCAAGGCTTGATTCGAAATCGTTTTAAGATAACATCAAATATTATCGGCTTTCAACAGAAGGGCTCTGGAGTCTCAGATATACTTATTTATTAGGTTATGGCAGATACGATTGTCGCAATCGCAACACCCACGGGCCGCAGCGGCATCGGTGTGATCCGTTTGAGCGGCGGCGATTCCCTTGGAATCACTCAAAAACTGGTTGGCGACGCCGAGTTTCTTCCCACACCTCGAACGGCCCATCTCAAACAACTACACGATCCTGAGACCGGCGATGTCATCGACGAAGCGATCGTCACCTATTTTCAGGCTCCACACTCGTTTACCGGCGAGGATGTCGTAGAGATAAGCTGTCACGGCTCGCCTGTGCTGTTGAGACAGGTCGTTGACTTTTGTCTGGGCCACGATGCCCGTATGGCTGACGCGGGTGAATTTACGCTGCGAGCGCTCGGTAACGGCCGGATCAATCTAGCGGAGGCCGAAGCCATCCGCGATCTGATCGACGCTCAGACGACAGCGTCAGCACGTCAAGCGGTCCGCCAGCTTCGCGGCGAATTTTCAATTCAGCTCCAGCCGATCAAAGACGATCTGCTCGATGTGATCGTTATTCTCGAATCGGCACTTGAGTTTGTCGAGGACGATCTGCCGGCCGCACAGTTTGCCGACGTGCGAAAACGAATGGTCGATGTGAGTGAAGCGGTCGGAGAGATCGCGTCAACATTCAGCGCCGGACGATTGATCCGCGAAGGTCTGCGAGTCGCATTGGTCGGGCGGCCGAATGTCGGCAAGTCCAGCCTTTTCAATGCTTTACTTGGGAGCGAGCGAGCCATCGTAACCGAGATCGTCGGCACCACGCGTGATCAAATACATGAGCGGTTTGTTGTCGAAGACGTTCCGATCTCGCTGATCGACACGGCCGGTTTGCGCGAGACGACCGACAGGGTCGAGAGTATAGGCGTTGAACGCTCGAAGGCGACGATCGCGGACGCGGATCTTGTCATCGTCATGCTCGATGCGTCAGACGAGATAACGTCCGAGGATCACGAGATACTTGAGAGCGTCAAAGAACTGAATTACATCGTCGCCGTTAACAAGATCGACAAGCAGCCTTCGCAGGATATCGACAAGCTCATCGCCGGCGCACACTCAAAGCTTGCCTATTTGCGGCCAAAAGTGACACCGCTTTCGGCAAAGACCGGCGATGGCCTCGACGAACTTCGCCATGCTATAATTCGGCCGTTCTCGCCCGACGATATTACGACGTCAGGATTTTTGGTTACAGATGCGAGGCATCACGACCTGCTCGTTCGGGCAAAAGACGATATCGAACAATCGATCATCCAGCTCAACGAGAAAATGAGCGAAGAGATCATCCTCATCGGCCTGCACAATGCGCTTCGCTACCTCGGCCAGATCACAGGTGAAACGACAACGGAAGACATGCTAACTCGAATATTTTCAACATTTTGCATCGGAAAATAGATTATGAATAGAAGAGACATTCTAAAGTCTGCAGCTCTGTTGTCACTGGTCGGCGGGACCGGTTTTGCCAGCACGTCTGCAAGATCGTCCTCTCGGCCGAAGTTGATCAAACCAAAACGGCTGAAAGCCGGCGACACCGTTGCAGTTATCGCTCCGGCTAGCGGTGCGACACCTGAAGCATTTGAACGAGCACTGGCAAACGTCGCGACGCTCGGTTTGAAAGGCAAGGTCGGCAAATACGCCCGCGGAAGCAAGGATTATCTGTCGGGAACTGACGCCGAGAGGCTGCACGATCTGCACTGGGCATTTGAGGATAAAGAGGTCAATGGCATTTGGTGTGTTCGCGGCGGGAGCGGCGCTCCTAGGCTTTTGCAGGATATTAACTATTCGCTGATCAAGAAGAATCCAAAGGTTTTCATCGGATATTCTGATATTACGTCTCTACACATGGCGATCGCGCAGCAGACCGGACTTGTGACGTTTCACGGCCCTGTGGCGTCGTCGGAACTGTCGGAATATACAAAGACTCATCTTGTGAATTCCGTAATTTCGCCGCCCGCGAATTACAAGATACAGCCGTCCGAATACAACCTCGCTCAGGCATCGGCACTATTCAAACCATTAGTCATTACGCCCGGAAAGGCCCGCGGACGCCTTATCGGCGGCAATCTGAGCCTACTTTCGGCAATTGCGGGGACACAATACGCAATGAGAGATGTAAAGGGCGCGATCCTCTTTGCCGAAGACATCAACGAACCGCCGTACAAGGTCGACAGGCTGTTCACGCAACTTCGGCAAACTTGCGATATGAAGTCGTTAGCCGGTGTCGCACTCGGTGTTTTTTCGAGCGACAAGGCAGCAACCGACGCAGATACGGCGATGACATTGAGAGTGCTTAAAGACCGACTCGGCGATCTTGGAATTCCTGTCATCTCAGGGCTGTCGATCGGGCATATTCGCGACCAGTTCACCTTGCCGATGGGCATCGAGGCGGAACTCGACACCTCGACCGCTACCGTCTCAATGCTCGAATCGCCGGTAATATAAGTCTTGACGAACCGTTTTCTGATTGATACGGTCTAAGTTCGGCTTTTGAGGCGTATGTTCGACGAGATTTTTGATGTGATAGTGATCGGTGCTGGGCACGCGGGATGCGAGGCGGCCTCGGCTGCTGGGCGCCTTGGAGCAAATACCGCACTGGTAACGATCAATCTTGACCTCATCGGTCAGATGTCATGCAATCCGGCGGTTGGCGGCATTGCGAAAGGGCATGTCGTGCGCGAGATCGATGCTTTGGGCGGAATCATGGGCCGCGTCATCGACCGCACAGGCATTCAATTTCGGCTGCTAAACCGTTCTCGCGGGCCCGCAGTTCAATCACCAAGGGCTCAGGCGGATCGCAGTTTGTATCGAACCGAGATGCGGGCCGTGCTCGAAGCGACGCCGAACTTGAGCCTGCGACAAGGTGTTGTAATTGATCTAATTGTTGAGAGTAATAGAGTTACGGGCGTAGAGATGCAGGATTCACGACGGTTCGGAGCGAAGTCCGTTGTGGTCGCAACCGGGACTTTTCTTAATGGTACGATCCACACCGGCGAGAAAACCTTCTCCGCCGGCCGTGCCGGAGAGCCTGCGTCGATCGAACTCGCCCAGAGTCTCAAACGGCTCGGCTTTCCCGTCGGGCGACTAAAAACAGGAACACCACCGAGACTTGATGGGCGGACGATCGATTGGGACGCATTCGAGGCGCAACCGCCTGACGAAAACCCCGTGGCCTTTTCATTCGCGACCGAAAAGATCGAACAGGACCAGATCCAGTGCTTTATCGGATATACGAGCAATCGCGTTCACGACGCGATCCGCGGCAATCTGCACCGATCGCCGCTCTATTCGGGCAAGATAAAGGGCGTCGGCCCGCGATATTGTCCGTCGATCGAAGACAAGGTCGTTAAGTTTGGCGAAAAAGACCGCCATCAGCTATTTCTCGAGCCCGAAGGCCGCAATACCAACGAAGTCTATCTCAACGGCTTCTCCACATCGCTGCCGTCCGACCTGCAGCTCGAGCTGCTGCGGATGA
This sequence comes from Acidobacteriota bacterium, assembly GCA_031362825.1. Lineage (GTDB taxonomy): Bacteria > Acidobacteriota > Blastocatellia > Pyrinomonadales > Pyrinomonadaceae > OLB17. The sequence continues at coordinate 8,396 of JANLTF010000474.1, forward strand.
TCGACGGATTTGAGAATGTGCAGATCATTCGGCCGGGCTATGCGATCGAATACGATTTTGTCGATCCCCGTGAGATGCGTGCGACGATGGAATCGACGAGGATGGACTGCCTATTTCTAGCCGGGCAGATAAACGGCACCACTGGTTACGAGGAAGCCGCGTGTCAGGGCTTGCTTGCCGGTGTCAACGCCGCGTTTTCGACGCAGGGCCGCAAACCGTTCATTTTGCAGCGTGACGAGGCCTATATCGGCGTTCTAGCCGACGATTTGATCCGTCATGGTGTCGACGAACCGTATCGGCTGTTCACTTCGCGTGCCGAGGCACGTCTGACGCTTCGGCACGACAATGCAGATCAACGGCTCTCGCCAAAAGGGCGTGAGATCGGGCTTGTCGACGATTCGGATTGGGAACGGTTCAATTCGAAACGCGATCGGCTTGCATCGCTGCGTAATTTGATAGATACGACGCGGTTTAAGCGTTCATCGGCAGAATATGCGGGAATCTCGCAGATATTAGGTGTTGATCTCGGCGATTCAATCACGTTGGCGGCCCTTTCGATGCGTCAAGGCGTGAATTCTGAGCTTATTCAACGTTTGCTGCCGGACGAGATCCGCAGCGACATTAAGACCACCGAACTCGAAACCGCACTCGCTGATTCGATGTATAGCGGTTATATTGCCAAACAAAAGGTCGCGACCGAGCGTGTAAACCACCACGACGCGCTAAAAGTGCCGGAGAGTTTCCAATTCAACCTCATTCAGGGCCTTTCGAACGAAATGGTAGAGCGTCTCGAACGTGCCCGCCCGCAGAACTTCGCTCAAGTCCGAAGCATCTCAGGCCTCACACCAGCCGCAATATCGACCGTACTGGTCCATTTAACCGCAGAAAAACCAAGTCAAGACCAAGGATTGTCTTCGTAATTGTGGTACGTACCACAAAACAGTTGTCGGTAATCAGTGGTCAGTTTGCAATAAATTGTGGTACGTACCACAATCTAGCCTCGAAAGATTGCTTGTCTTTCCCGAATTCTCATTCCGCCGTATCAGGCAAATTGTGGTACGTACCACAATTCCACGCTTGAAAACAGCTTCGTTTATGTCGTTGATATCAGCTCAAATTGTGGTACGTACCACAGTTTGCTCAAAATAACACGTAAAAATTGTGGTACGTACCACAATTAACCTTCCGCCTCCACGCTAACTTCTCTTATGAAAACTGGAGATGCTACGTCTCTGAATTGTGGTACGTACCACAATTTGCGGGTCAATTCACACCAAAAATGTGGTACGTACCACAATGTGATGAAAAAGAAGTCCGAAAAGTGTGGTACGTACCACAATTTTAAGGTTCGAATTCGATTTCGAATTGTGTTAACTTCTTAATTCGCCTTAAGCGCGTGTAAACATGGGAAAGATCATAGCGGTCGCCAATCAGAAAGGCGGCGTCGGAAAGACAACTACAGCGGTAAATCTCGCGGCGGCTTTGGCATTAGCAGACAAAAAGGTCTTGCTCGTCGATGCCGATCCGCAGGCAAATGCGACCTCCGGGGCCGGCATTGCTCGCGGAATCAATAGGAAAAACCTATACGATGCCCTTATTTCGGGCGATTCGGTACGGGAAATGGTGCTACCCACAGAGATTCCGTCGCTTTGGGTACTCCCGTCCGATAAGAATCTCGCGGGTGCTGAGATCGAACTGGTTGATTCGGTGGACCGCAGTTATGCTTTAAAGAAGCTTTTGGCTACGGTACGCGACTATTTTCATTACATTATTATTGATTGTCCGCCATCGCTTGGTATTTTGACGATAAACGGCCTGACGGCGGCGGATTCGCTGCTGGTGCCTATTCAGTGCGAATATTACGCGCTTGAAGGGGTTACGGAGTTATTTGACACGTTGGCACGCCTGAGGCGGGAATTGAACCCAAATCTCGCGATCGAGGGTCTTTTGTTGACGATGTTCGACGCTTCTACCAATCTTTCATCGGCGGTCGTAAAGGATTTGCGTGATTTCTATGGCTCACAGGTCTTGGAGACCGTGATTCCTCGGAACGTCCGTCTGGCAGAGGCTCCGAGTTTTGGGAAGCCGATAATGTTGTACGATCCACGTTCGAAGGGTTCTGAAAGCTATATCAAATTAGGAAAGGAGATCATAAGCCATGGCTAGACAATCGCTTGGACGGGGCCTGAGCGCTTTGATGGGCGAAGAAAAGCCCGTCGCGAACGAAGCTTCGACATCAGAGATCGATATCGACCTGATCGAGCCAAATCCGGACCAGCCACGGAAACGGTTTGCCGAATCGAATCTTGACGACCTCGCAAGATCGATCCGCGTGTATGGGATAGTGCAGCCGATAGTTGTTCGAAAGTTCGGTACGCGTTATCAGATCGTTGCCGGTGAACGCCGTTGGCGTGCGGCCCAGCGGGCGGAGCTGCGGCGTGTTCCGGTCGTCATCAAAGACATTCCGGACGATCAGTTACTTGAGATCGCTCTGATCGAGAACATCCAGCGGCACGAGCTAAACCCTATCGAAGAAGCGAACGCATATCGAAAGCTGATGGATCAGTTTGGCCATACGCAGGACCACGTTGCTGAAAGGGTTGGGCGCGAGCGTTCGATGATCGCCACGACGATCCGCCTTCTGAAACTGCCCGAAGATGTCCAGGAACATATTATCGAGGGCAAGCTTTCACTTAGCCACGGCCGGGCACTGCTGATGACGGAAAATCATGCTATCCATCGCGTGGTTGCAATCGATGCGATCGAGCAGGGTTGGTCGGTGCGGGCGACGGAGATCGCGGTCCGGAAATTATCCAAAGACCCAACGCAACTTACTGAAAAGAAAGAAGTTACGCGATCAAATGATCCAAATGTTAAGCTCGCTGAGACGAAATTGATGCGGCATCTCAGCACCAACGTCAAGATCCTGCCGGGCAAGAAAGGAACCGGCGGAAAGATCGAGATCGAGTATTACGGAACGGACGATCTTGATCGCCTTTATCAGATGTTAATCAAGCAATAAAAGGAGTTACGTGAATGCATAAGCGTTTGACGGAGATGGTCGACTGTGCCGGTTGAGTGGCTAAACTCGCACCAGGCGACCTTGCTCAAGTTTTGAGCAAGCTTCCGAAACAATCGAGCGAAAATGTGATCGTCGGATTTGAGAATTCAGACGATGCGGGCGTTTTTCGCCTAAATTCGGAAACGGCGCTGGTGCAGACGCTTGATTTTTTCACTCCGGTCGCAGATGACCCTTTCACTTACGGCCAGGTCGCCGCGATCAATTCGCTCAATGATGTGTACGCGATGGGCGGTGTGCCGCTGACGGCTCTTTCGATAGTTTGTTATCCGCAAAAAGGCGATTGGGATATTCTTGGAGAAATACTCACCGGCGGGCAACATGCAATGAACGCGGAGAATGTCGTCGTGATCGGCGGACACTCGGTCGATGACAAGGAGATGAAGTTCGGCTATTCCGTTACGGGAATCGTTCATCCAGACAAGGTGATCACAAATGCCGGTGCGAAACCCGGCGACATGCTGATCCTGACCAAACCGATCGGCACCGGAGCGATCAATACGGCGGTCAAGCGAGGGCTGGCGAGCCGCGAAACCGAGGCTGCGGCGATAAAAGCAATGACTACTTCGGCTGCTTCGGCGTCAAAAGTGATGCGCGAGATCGGAGCAAATTCTTGTACAGACGTGACGGGCTTCGGATTGCTCGGCCACGCATACGAGATGGCAAAGGCCAGCAATGTGACCTTAACCATTGAATCTAAGGCAGTTCCGCTATTGCCGGACGTCTTGGAATTGATCTCGCAGGGAATGTTGACGCGTGGCGACAAGAACAATCGCGTTTACGTTGGCGAAACGGTTAGAATAGAGTCAGGCGTTTCCGGCGAGATGCAGAGTGCGTTATTCGATCCGCAAACGGCCGGCGGTTTGCTGATCAGCGTTAAGGAATCGGACGCGGCGGAGTATCTGAGATCGATCGACGGCGCGGTCGTCATCGGTCGTGTCGGGACTTTTGCGGAGCGTTTGATCGAGGTAATTTAAGTGTTTCTATTAATTTTCGAATCTATCGGAACGTCCGAACTTGTCCTGATCGGCATCGTGGCCCTAATGTTTTTGGGCCCGCGAAAAATGCCTGAGTATGCGCGCAAGATCGGGAAAATGATGAACGAATTTCGAAGCACGACCAACGAATTCAAAGAAACATGGCAGAAAGAGGTCAATTTCGAGGAAGAGGCAAAGGCGTTTAGTATCGACGAACTGGATTCGCGGACCGTTCCACGAACAGATGACTCCACCGAGAGTAATGCGGACGCTGATTCGCAGCCAATGGCCCCGGCGATCAAATCGATCGATCCTGCGACTTTTAACGCCGAGATTCCAAGCGCTGACAACGAAACAAAGGCCGACGAGCCGGTACACGACGAGAACGACAAGAAAAACTGGCTGTAAACAATGGACGACATCGAGATAAATAAAGAGGCAGAGTTGCCCGCACACATGTCGTTTCTTGAGCATTTGGACGAACTTCGTAAGCGGCTCGTCAAGTCCGTCATTATCATCGTTCTCGCGTTCGTTTTCTGCTTTTACTTTTCCGACACGATCTTTAGTTTTCTTTCGGTTCCGATACGGCAGGTGCTTTCGGAGGCAGAACGCCGTGAAATTCCCGTCGGCGGAGGCGATCAGGTCCTGGCTCTGACGACGCTAAAGCTGGGCGACAGCGGACGTTATGTCTTCGACCGGCCGACAAAGCTCGGTGCGACCGTCGTCGCTCCCGGAACTTCGGTCGCGAGCGTGGTTGCCGAAGATGCCGATGGCAATATCGCCCTTTTCTCGAGCGAACAAATATTTACAAATAATGGTGTCGTCCAGAGCGGCGTGCGATTGCCGCCGGACCTTCTGGTCGCGTCAAAGAACGAACCGACGGTCGATGAGCGGCTTATCGTAACTACTGCAGCCGAGAGCTTTACGCTGTTTGTGACGGTTTCGCTGTATGCGGCGATAGCGTTGTCGATCCCGCTATTGCTGTGGCAGATCTGGGGCTTTATTTCGCCCGCGTTGTATAAGCACGAGAGGTCGTATGTGACTCCATTCATCGGGCTCTCGACCATCTCTTTTGTCGGTGGGGCGGCGTTCGCCTACTACATTCTGTTTCCGCCGGCTTTGAGATATCTAATAGGTCTCGCGTCCGAATTTCGTCCGTTATTGCGAGCTACGGACTATTTCGACTTTATTACTCTGGTGATGCTGGCGATGGGCATTATCTTTCAGATGCCGGCAATTACATATGTTTTGGCGCGGATCGGTATCGTTTCAGCCGGATTGCTGGTGCGTAGCTGGAAGATATCACTGATAGTCATCTTGATCGTCGCGGCCGTCGTTTCGCCGACGGGTGACATTCCTAATCTGATGCTCTTTGCGACACCGATGATGGGGCTTTATGTGGTGTCGATCTTTATCGCGTGGTTTTTTGGCAAGAAGCGAACCACCGACGCCGAGACCGTGTAAAGCGCGCCACATCCAATGGATACAACCTATGGGGCGCCTTTTTGCATCTTGAACTATTAAGGATAAGTGTCTAAAATCTTAGGAGCTTGAATTTTATATAGTCGCTGTTTGCGACGCACGATTTTGTCAGGAGTTTTACCGTTATGTCTAAAGTTAGATCTTTTCAGCATTTTGTATTGATGCTAGTTGTCGTCGGCCTTTCCGCCGCCGGAATATTTGCCCAGCCGCCCAAGGACGGCAAGGACAAACCGAGCCAGGACCCGAACGACAATCCGCGCAATTTCAAGCCCGAGTTAAAAGAGGCTTACAAAAAATGGATCAATAACGACGTCGCCTACATCATCACCAAAGAAGAAAAGCGCGCATTTAACCAGCTCGTGACCGACGAAGAGCGCGAAAATTTCATCGAGAATTTCTGGCGCCGCCGCGATCCTAATCCTGACACCGAGGAAAACGAATACCGCGAAGAGTATTACGAACGCATCGCATACGCCAATGAGCATTTCGCATCGGGAATTCCAGGATGGCGAACCGATCGCGGGCGGACCTACATAGCGTGGGGCAAACCCGACTCGGTCGAATCGCATCCTTCCGGCGGAGCGTATGACCGTCCCGTTTATGAGGGCGGCGGACAGACCACGACCTACCCGTTCGAGGTCTGGTTCTATCGGCATCTCGAAGGCGTCGGTGATGGGCTCGAGATCGAGTTTGTCGATCCGACCGGAACTGGCGAGTACAGATTGGCTCGTAACGCCGAGGAAAAAGATGCTTTGAGAATGGTGCCCGGAGCCGGCCTGACGACCAGCGAGCAGCTTGGGCTAACGAGCCAAGGCGATCGCGCCAATGGCGGCGGCGGAGCCAGTTATCAGCGCGAACAGGACACGCCATTTCGGCGTTTGGAAATATTGGCAGGCCTCTCGCGGCCTCCGGCAGTGAAATTTAGCGATCTCCAGAGTTCGCTGACCGATTCGCCGGTGATCGATAACAACCCGCTCGATTTCGATCTCCGCGTGGACTTTTTCCGTCAATCGGACGACCGCGTGATCACGGCATTTACGGTCCAGGCGAGTAATAAAGAGCTGAAATTCGATCCGATCGGTGGACTCGAAACAGCTCGGATGAATATCTTTGGTCGTATCACCGCCGTTTCGGGCAAACGCTCGGGCATATTCGAAGATTCGGTTACGACCAACGCAACGACCGAGGAACTGGCCGAGACCCGCGACCGTAAATCGGTCTATCAAAAGGCGATCGCACTGACGCCGGGAACGTATAAGGTTGACGTTGTCGTCCGTGACGTTGCGACCGGAAATAAGGGAATCAAGAACATTGGTTTCACGGTTCCGCGATATGACGAAAAGAAACTTTCGACATCGTCGCTCGTTCTGGCGGCCAAGCTCCGCACGACCAACGAACGCGATATCGGACAGATGTTCGTCATCGGCAACGCAAAGGTTATCCCAAATCTCGGCGGCGTCTATAAGCAGGGCCAGGAAGTCGGCCTTTATCTTCAGGTCTATAACGCCCAGATCGATCAGACGACGCTGCGGCCTGCGGTAGATGTCGAGTACGTTCTGTATAAGGGCGGCAAGGAAGTTCTGCGACAGCCTGAGGACTGGAGCGGCCTTAGCGACTCGGGCCAGCGTCTGACGCTCGCAAGGCTTTTGCCGACGACCGCGATGCCGCTTGGTGATTATGAGATCAAGATCATTATCAAGGACCGCGTCGGCGGCCAGGTGCTCGATAGCGAAAACCTGAAAGGTAAATTCACGATCGTTCAATAGAAATAGAACAAAGCGGGCAAGGTTGGATGTACGCATTTACCGCGTTCATCCAACCTTTCTTTTTCGCGGTCGTTCACAGGGGAATTGATTAGTTCTTTCGCATAACTTCGAGTATCGCCGTGTTTTTGCCTTCGCTGGTGAGAATGATCGAATTGCCGTCGGGGCTGTAGGTGACGGCTTCGCCAACCTTGCGGGTTCCCACGTCTATCGATTCGGGAGTCTGCGACCAAATGTCGTCAAAGCTTTTGGCGTTTTCTGGCAGCGTGAATTCATACGCCGCCGAGTAGTCGCAGATAACGACATGTTTGCCATCAGGCGAGATATCGCCGCCGGTCAGGAATCCGTTCGGTATCGCAGGGACCGAAATATCCGCGATCTTTTCTGCCTTGACCGCACCGTCTCTTCCAAAATCCGATTTGAGCCGATAGACTCCGGCGGGGCCGCTGACGCGTTTTGTGATGATGTAAATATCGCCGGTCTTCGGATGCACTAGGAGCGTTTCGGCGTTGTGACGGCTATCGGGATAAACAAATTTGATGGCGTCCGCAGGTTCGGTCGCGAGCGGCTGTTTTTTGGTCGCGTTTGCGTTCTGGGCTGAGGCCTTTGGCTCGGCGATTCGATAGATCGTATGGTCGTCGCGTTTTGATTGATTGTCGCCGATCTCGGCGATGTAGATAAAACACTTTCCGGAACCGTCTTTGTGCAGGGCGATGTCTTCCCAATCTACATTCTCGGCGTTCGGTACTTTCCAAGTGCCGAGCTTTGCGCCGGTCTTATCCATCGCAAAAATAAACGCCTCATCGCCCGAGTCGTTATGCGTCCAAAATACGTTTGGCTGGCACTTTGACGCCGCGATACCGCTGCTTTCGGTGATCTCGCTGTCGGCTATTTTGCCGGTGGTTTTGACCGATTCGAAACGTGTTTCCTTGGTTGCATCCGATTTGCCTGACGAGACAAGCGAACAACCAGAAACTAATGCCGACAAAATGACAAAAACGCAAAATTTAGCTATAGTTTTGTTCGACATACTTGCTCAACTATAACGCAGCTACCCTGCAAATGTTCAAACTTTACGTCCGAGGCTTTCGTATAGGATTTGGATTAAACCGATGATCGTAGGAACCGAATGGCTGATCGAAGCAACAGGCTGTGACCGCGATGCCTTGCGCGACGAAGCGACGATCCGCTCGGTGTTCACCGACGTCATCGCCGATCTTGGGCTGCGGTCCGTCGGCTCGGTCTGGCACAAGTTCCCCGGGGAAGGCGGCGTCACAGGCCTCATCGCCCTCACCGAATCGCATCTCGCCTGTCACACGTATCCCGAATATGGAACCGCGACATTCAATTTGTACTGCTGCCGGACAAGGCCTGAATGGGATTGGGAAGTGAATCTCAAGACTGCGATCGGAGCCGTCGATGTGACTGTGACGCGAATAGAAAGAGGCGAAGGAAGAGATCAAGTTTCAAATTTCAAATCTGAAATTCCAAATATAAAGCCAGATATGAAGATCGAGATCGCGGGAGGTTTGCAATGAGTGTATTGACCGCAAATTGCCCTTCGTGTGCCGGCCCGCTTGAATTTACTTCGGGTTCGACGATCGTTATCGTCTGCCCGTTTTGTCGTTCTGCTATATCTCGAACCGACCGTGCCCTCGAAGATCTCGGAAAGGTTGCCGAGATCGTCCAATCAGAATCACCGTTAAAACTCGGCCTCAAGGGAACGTACAAAGACTCACGATTTGAACTAACGGGCCGTGCCCAACTCAAGCACGAACTCGGCGGCACGTGGGACGAATGGTATGCGACATTCTCAAACGGCTCGGTCGGCTGGCTGGCCGAGGCACAAGGGCGTTTTTATCTGACATTTTACCAGCCGCTGCCGGCCGGAACGGTCCTGCCGACATTCGAAGGTTTGCAGCTTGGCCAAACGCTGCCCGAGATCCCAAATCCGACGCCGTTGATGGTGCAGGAGCGAGGAAAGGGGACGTTGCTAGCGGCCGACGGAGAGATACCGTACAAACTGACGCCCGGCGAGCAGTTTCAATACGCAGATCTTGCGGGCAAGAACAATGCGTTCGCGACCATCGATTACAGCATGGATCCGCCGTGGGTCTTTGTTGGCAGCCAGGTCACGCTAGCCGAGATCGGCCTCGGCGATGCAAAGCCGGTCCAGCGTGAGGCACGGGCTGTTTCGGCAGCTGGAATGGGCTGTCCGAACTGCGGCGGGCCGATCGACCTGATCGCTCCTGACAAATCGGAACGCGTAACGTGTCCGAATTGCGACTCGCTGCTTGATGTTAATCAAGGCAATCTCTCATATCTAAAATCGCTGACGCCCTCGCCCGATCAACCTGCCTTTGTCGCCCCGATCGGTGCCGAAGGTGCATTCAAGGACGATGTCAAATTCAAGATCATCGGTGCGGTGGTCCGCAGCGTGACCTTTGACGGCATAAAGTACTACTGGCACGAATATCTGCTCTACAATCCGATGATCGGCTTCCGTTGGCTCGTGCATTCGGACAATCATTGGAACTTTGTCGAGCCGATAAATCCCGCCGATGTCGCACAGGACAATGTGTTCGCCGCGGGTGGTTCGGTCACCTATAACGGCCAGAAATTCAAGATCTTTCAGGATGCACCGGCGACGGTCGAATATGTAAAAGGCGAATTCTACTGGCGCGTCGAACAGGGCGAAACAGTAAGGGCGATCGACTATGTTGCTGCTCCGCTGATGCTTTCGCAAGAGATGTCGCAGGACGAGATCAACTGGTCGGTCGGAACATACCTGACCAACGAAGAGGTCGAAAAGGCATTCGCGGTCGAAGATCTGCCAAAGCCTTGGGGCGTCGGGCCAAATCAGCCTTTCACCGGCAGTTTCTATTACACATGGGGAGCGTTGCCGCTGCTTGGCTTGTTGGTGGTTGCCGCCCTGATGATACCGCTTGCCGGTATTACTAAGATAGTTTTTAATCAAGAGATCGTCCTGCCGCCAATGGCGAATGCAACGGCGCCGCAGGCGGTGTTCAGTCAGCCGTTTGATCTCAAAGGCAACAGCAATGTCCGCATAACGTCCAGTGCCCAAGTCGACAATTCATGGGCAGATCTCGATATCGACCTCATCAACGACCAGAGTCAGGAGGTCGAATCGGTAAACGTTCCGGTCGAATACTATAGCGGCAGCGATAGCGACGGAGCGTGGACCGAAGGCGGCAAATCAACGGACGCAACGATCTCGTCGCTGCCCGCCGGTAAATACACGCTACGAGTCGAGGGAACGTGGCAGAACTGGCAGGCCCAGATGCCTGTTTCCGTAAAGGTCGAGCAGGGCGTCAATCGCGGCGTTAATTTCTGCTGTGCGTTCATAGTCCTATTGTTAGTTCCGATCTTCGGCCTGATCCGAAAATGGTCGTTCGAGGCGGGACGCTGGAAAGACAGTATGTTTGGGTCGAGTACGTCATCGTCCGATGATTCGGAGGAATAGTTATGTTAAAGAAGATCTACATGGTTTTTGGCGTTGGGGTTTTGTTGGCTTACTCGTCGGCCGCTTGGTTTGGCTGGGAGCTTGCAAATTCCGGCAGTAAATCCCGTTTGGGAGTGCCGTTCTTTTATGGTGGATTTCGTGGAGGAAAATAAATGTTGAATATTGCAGCAGTTGCCCCGATGCTGGGCATGATCGTCAAGATGGATGAACTTTGGCCTGTCATGGTAACAACAATAATTTTTGTCGCCATAGGACTTATTGTCTTCGCTCTTGCGTTTGTTATTGTAGTGCTGGTGTCTCCGTTCTCAGTCAAAAAAGAGATCGAGGAAGACCAAAACACCGCTCTTGCCATTATTATCGGGGCCTTGATCATTGGAATCGCTATTATTGTTGCCTCCGCCATCAACGGCTAAAGCTCGACGATCCATACCGATATAGCAGGATGCGTGGGATGAACAGGTATATTTGACCCTGTCGATCCTGTGCATCCTGTTTGAGTTTCTGAAATGAAAAGCACCCCGCTACTCTTCCTTAATGTAGTCATCATTTCCACTTGCGGCCTGATCTATGAGCTGCTGGCGGCCACCGTATCGTCCTACGTTCTAGGCGATTCCGTAACACAATTTTCTCTCATCATCGGCGTTTATCTTTTCGCCATGGGCGTCGGATCATATCTGTCGCGGTTTATCGATAAGAATGTTGCCGAAAAATTCATCGACATTGAGCTCGCGGTTGCGGTCATCGGTGGCTTTTCTGCACCGCTGCTTTTTCTTACGTTTGCGTACGTTAGCTATTTCGGCTTCATTCTTTACACGATGGTATTTCTCATCGGGATGCTGGTCGGCCTGGAGATTCCGCTACTGATGCGGATTTTGCAGGACAAGCTCGACTTTAAGGAGCTTGTCTCGCGGGTTCTCGCTCTCGATTATGTCGGAGCCCTGGTAGCCGCCGTTCTTTTTCCGATATTTTTGGTGCCAAAACTCGGCCTCAACCGCACTTCGCTTATTTTTGGGATGCTCAACGCCGGCGTTGCCATTTGGGCAACTTGGCTGCTCGAACCGCTGTTGACCAAGCGAAAGATAACGATCCTCCGTGTCAAAGGTGTCGTCGTCCTCGTGGTGCTCGCCATCGCTCTGATCAAGGCCGAACGACTCACGACACTCGCCGAAGATGGCCTCTTCGTCGATAACATCATCTACACCAAAAGCTCGCCTTATCAGCGGATCGTTGTGACAAAGGGCAAACTTGGCTACTCGCTGTTTCTCAACGGCAACCTACAGTTCAGTTCATTCGACGAATATCGATATCACGAAGCACTGGTTCATCCGGGGTTCGCGGCTTTTGCGGGAGATGCTAAACGCATTCTCGTACTCGGCGGCGGCGACGGTTTGGCGTTACGCGAGATATTGAAGTATAAGTCGGTTGAAAATGTGACGCTCGTCGATCTCGATCCGGAAATGACACGAGTTTCCTATTCTGTTCCGGCTCTCGGCGCATTGAACAACCATTCATTCGACGACCCACGCGTCTCAGTCGTGAACAGCGATGCGTACGTCTGGCTCGACAACAACGTTATGGAACCGTTCGATGTCGCTATCGTCGACTTTCCCGATCCAAACAACTTCGCCCTCGGCAAGCTCTACTCAACGCGGTTTTACAAACTGCTCAAACAAAAGCTGCGGCCCGATTCGGCCGTCGTCATTCAAACCACGTCTCCGCTTATTGCCCGGCAATCATTCTGGTGCATCATCACAACACTCGAAGCGTCCGGTTTCGTCGTCAAACCGTTTCTCACAACGGTCCCGAGCTTCGGCGTCTGGGGCTACGCTCTCGCAAAGCTACAGCCATTCGAAACGCCCCAAAAACCGCCAACTGGCGTTGAGCTAAGATTCCTGAACGACAACACTTTCGCTTCGTTGTTCGAGTTTCCGAGTGATACATCGCGTCCACTAGAAGAGATCGAAATAAATCGCTTGGACAATCAGGCGTTGGTTCGTTATTACGAAGCCGAGTGGCGGAGATTCGAGCAGTAATTTAACAGGGATTAAGAGGATAAAGAGGATGGGGAAAAGTAATGTTGCATGAAGATACTACGGCGAAGATCCTCGAAGCGTGTTTTGAGGTTAGCAATACGCTGGGCATAGGATACCTAGAGTCGGTCTACGAAAACGCCCTATTTGTGGCTCTTATACAAAAGGGAATCAAGGTTGAGCGACAAGTGCCTCTAAAGGTTAAATTTCGCGATGTTATCGTTGGTGATTTTAAAGCAGATATGATCGTCGAAGGAAAGGTGTTGCTGGAACTAAAGGCAGTTGAGACGCTCGCAAAAGAACACTACGCTCAACTACTCAATTATCTAAAAACTACCGGAATCGAAGTTGGAATGGTAATTAACTTTGGCAATCCCCGGCTGCAGTACCGGCGTTTCGAAAACAGATTTAATCGAAATATAGAAATTGCCGACTCATTTCAGGAAGTTTTTGAATAATACATATCCCTTTTATCTCTTTTATCCCTGTTGAATTTATTGCATGACCTTAACCCGACGCGAAATATTAACCGCATTTTTGGGAGCACCGTTTGCGCTATCGGCGTGCCGGTCTGAAACGTCGCGCTTGTTTCCACAAGGCGAGATCGTCGGGCAGAGTGTTTCGCTTGGGCATGTTCTCCGTGAAAGCCGTTCGTTCGAAGTTTCGGCCGATAAGTGGGAAACGAGAAAGGTTGCGATCATTGGCGGCGGAATTGCGGGTTTGTCGGCGGCTTGGAAGTTAAGGAAAGAGAATTTCAATGATTTTGTCGTACTCGAACTTGAGAAAGACCTCGGCGGAACCTCACAGAGCACAAAGGGAGAGCCGGTCGCGTATCCGTGGGGAGCTCATTACCTGCCGGTGCCGTTTAAGGAAAATGTCGAGCTGATCTCGTTTCTCGATGAAATGTCGCTGCTTGACGGTCGCGATGCGCAGGGCGAGGTTGTGGTTAAAGAGCAGTTTCTCTGCCGCGAGCCTGAGGAACGTGTTTTCTACAAGGGGCGTTGGTACGAAGGGCTTTATCTCGGCGTCGGTGCGAGCGAGGATGACAAGCGGCAGTTCGCCGAGTTTCAAAAGTTAGTCGACGGTTGGGTGAGTTGGCGGGATGCGTTGGGTAAACGGGCGTTTGTTGTGCCGATGGCGAATTGCTCGACCGATGCTCAAGTGACATCGCTAGATAGGATATCGTTCGGCAATTGGCTGCGGCAGCAGGGATTTACGTCGGAGCGTTTGTTTTGGTATTGCGATTATGCGACGCGGGACGATTATGGGCTGAAGGCAGATCAGGCGTCGGCGTGGGTCGGGCTGTTTTACTTCTGTTCGCGTGTTCGTAAGAGCGGCGTCGAATCGCAGCCGTTTATCACTTGTCCCGAGGGCAACGGGCAGTTTGTAAACCACTTTTTTGAAAAGGTTAAGAACCACGTCAGAAAGTCGCAGATCGTTGTCTCGATGGTGCCGACTGAAAAAGGCGTTGACGTGATCTGTCTCGACGGAGGCGAGATCCGCGGTATTCACTGTGAAAAAGCGATCTTCGCGTCGCCGATGTTTACGGCGCCGTATCTGATCAGAGGATTTCGTGAAAACCCGCCGTTTGCCGCGACTGAGTTTCAACACAATGCATGGTTCGTCGCTAACTTGTTTCTAAAAGATCGACCAAAGCCGCGATTTGCCAAGGATTTTCCGCTCTCATGGGACAACGTCCTTTACGAAAGCCCCTCGCTCGGCTATGTAACGGCAACACACCAGAAAGGCATCGATTACGGCCCGACGATCCTTACGTATTACTACCCGATGTGTCACGAGACGGACGGCCGTACAAAGCTATTCAACTACGATTGGAAACAGCTCGCCGATGTCTGCCTCACCGATCTTTCACGCGCACATCCCGACATATACGAGCTGACAACACGTATCGACATCATGCGTTGGGGCCACGCGATGATCTCGCCGCGTCCCAATTTTATCTGGAGCGGCGTCCGCGAACGGGCGATGAAACCATACCGCAACATCCACTTCGCCCACACCGATCTTTCCGGCATCGCACTTTTCGAAGAAGCGTTTTATCATGGATTGCGCGCTGCGGAAGCAATACTGACCGGCAAAAGGACTTAGCTACAATGAATTGGCGTAACGGAAAACTTAGATTATTCCTAGGTTTGGCAGTGGTCTCACTGCTTTTCGTGCCAATTGTGCCAATCTTGATTGTCCCGGCATTAAGTCTCAATATACTGGATGAAAGCAGGAATCCGATTCCAAACCTACGGATTCAACAAACTTGGCGGCATTACACGTACCAATTTGGAGATGAAACTTCAGAAGTCATCTCCGATGGTAACGGCGTCGCATTCTTTCCAGAAAGGACGGCTCGCGTTAGCCTAGGCCAGTTAGCATGGGGACAGATATCAAAGGCAATAAGTATTAATCCTCATGCGAGCTTCGGGCCTTCTGCCTTTTTCCTACCGAGGGGAAATAACTCTGGAAGTGCGTCTTACAGTTCTCGCGGATCAATTCCGACCGAGATGATTGTGAAGTTTTGAAGGGGGTTTTGGTATTGAATGGATACGACGTTATCAAAACCAAACTACTGGCTTTTCTCCCGCGAGATCGATCTGACGGTCTTTTTGGGGAGCGCGGTTTTGTCTCTGGTTTTGCTGGCGGTCGGGTGGCAGGCTGGAATTCTAAACGGCGATTCGCCCGAATGGACCTGGATCTGGGCAGTGCTGCTGATTGACGTTGCGCATGTGTGGTCGACGTCGTTTCGGGTATATTTTGACGTCGAGGAATTCAAACGTCGATTTTGGCTATATCTGCTGGTGCCGGTAATCGGCTATGCGATCGGCGTGGCGTTGTATTCCGAGGGCGAGTTGGTGTTTTGGAAGGTCCTCGCCGTTTTTGCGGTCTTTCACTTCGTCCGGCAGCAATATGGTTGGGTCAATCTTTACCGTCGAAAGCTCGGCGAGACGGCAAGGTGGACGTGGTGGATCGACGCAGTTGCCGTGTATCTCGCGAGCGTTTATCCACTGGCGTTTTGGATGACGCAGTTGCCGAGGAATTTTGAGTGGTTTGTGCAGAATGATTTTGTGTCGCTACCGACGATCGTCGAGACCGTACTGTTTCCGGTCTATGTTCTTGCCCTAGCCGCATATTTTGGCAAATCGCTCTATCAATATTTCGCCGACGGTTTCTTGAATATCGGTAAAGATATTGTCGTCACGACGACCGCGGTTTGCTGGTATCTTGGCATCGTACATTTCAATTCAGACTACGCGTTTACTGTCACGAACGTCATCATTCACGGCGTGCCGTATTTTGCACTGATTTGGGTGTATGCTCGGATGAGGCGGGAATCGACGGGGCGAGTTTATCGCGGCCTTTCGTCAAACGTTTTGATATTTCTCGCAACGCTTTGGGCCCTTGCGTACGTCGAAGAATTGTTCTGGCACCGCGGAGTTTGGCATGAGAAACAGTGGCTTTTCGGTGGTGATTGGGAGCTTGGAAATCTAAAGATGTACCTCGTGCCGCTGCTCGCTCTGCCGCAATTGACGCATTACGTACTGGACGGATTCGTCTGGCGGCGCAAGAATAATCCTGATTTCAAGTTGATCTGACCGCAAAAATGATCATCGCAAAAGCAACATCGATATTCATCACTCTGGCCGTTACGCTATCGTTCGTCTCATGCAAACGCTCGCCGAGCGGCTCGATCGATATTCTCGGCCCGGCAGATGAAACCGAAGACGCCGGAAAGATCGTGTTCGAAGCAAATCAGGATCTGACAAAGATCAAGGTCCTTTACGAAAAAAACGAAGGCAAACGGGAAGAGCTCAAGGCGGCGATGGAAAAAAATGACGCCGTTGCCGCAAAAAAGATAGCGGACGAGGTCGTTTATCTCATAAATGACGGCACAGATTTTGGAAACGCTGCGCTCGAAAAACTGCAAAAGGCACAGGAGATGCAGATCAACGACGACTACCGCGAGTATCTGCGGCTTAAAGAAGAGGCGATCAAACTACAGCTCGAAGCGTTCGAAAACTACCGCCAAGCGGCGCGTTCCTTGCGTGATAATTACGATCCAAAGAACGCCGCCTTGCGCGAAAAGGTAAAGCTGGAATTCAAAACCAGAAACGACAACTATCGCGAAAAAATGGAACAGGCCCGTGACAAGAGCAATCAGGCCAACGAACTCGCAAAGGCGGCGATGAGAAAACAGCCGGCCTAGAAGGTAAAAGTAGAAAGGCAAAAGGCAAAAGTGAGAGCAGATTTAGGTCGCTCACTTTTGCCTTTGATGTTGGACTAGACAGCAGTTACAAGATACGGCCGGGACGAGCAATGGTATAAACGCCCGGAGCGGCCATTGGTGCCACGGGCGTCATCGGCTTTGCCATCTTGAATTCGCTAGGTGCCATAGGTGTCATCACACCGTTTTCATCACCGGTACTGAAAATAAATCCGCCATCCTTTGACGCTTCGGGTGTAACGCTGACGGTCTGTCGTTTGCCGTCGCGAACATACGTGATCGTCACGTCGCCTTCCTTTTTCCCGTTGATCGTGCGGATCAGGTCAAAGTCGCCTTTGACGGCTTTGCCTTCGGCCTCGACAATGATGTCTCCTGCCTTGAGTCCGGCTTTCGCGGCGGGCGAATTCTCGCGAACATCATTGATGAGCAACCCGCTGTCAACGCCATAGTGTGCCGCAAGCTGTTTTGTCAGCGACATCACACCAATGCCGATCTGACGGCCGCCGCCCGCAGTCCATGTGAACGTTTTGCCTTCGGCACCGGGCGTTGTGAAGATCTTTGGCATTTCAGCCATCGGCGGCATTGCGGGGAAATCTTTTAGTTCACCCAATCTCGCCATCGGAGCTGTCATCGCAAAACTGCCGTTCTCAAATTTCGGCGTCGGACGCCTTCCGAGCGTGGCGGTGACGTCCTGCTCGCTGTTGTTACGCAGAACGGTGATCTTGACCTGATGATCGGCAGCGACCTCTGAGATAAGCCGCGTCAGTTTGCGGACGCTGGTGATCTCTTCGCCTTCAAAACGAACGATAACATCACCTGCCTGAAGCCCTGCGGCCTGTGCGGGCGAATTTTCGAGCACTTTCTCTACCGCAACACCGCGAACACTCGCGAGGCCGAATTTGCTGAAATTCTCTTTCGTCACCTCTTGCGTCTGCACGCCGAGATAACCTCCGTCGCCATCGAATGCAAAGCTAAATGCCCGGACAGCCTTCTCCTTATCCGCCTTTGCCTCAGGCGTCTGGCCAAATGCCAGCACAAACGAGGACGTTACGATCAACACAGTAACAAGCGATTTGATATACATAAAAACCTCCAAATTTGCTTTGTAGTTTAGAAAAATGAATTGTCTGTGGCTGTTTACGCCGTAGATATCTATTTTGTTGCGCTTGAGGGCGGAAAAGGTTGCTTTTGGTCAGCACCGGGAGCGGTAGCGACTG
>JANLTF010000530.1:0-2421 GCA_031362825.1 Acidobacteriota bacterium
CGCCTCGGCGATGCCGATACCGACCTCGTTCTGGACGCGGCGCTCCTCAGCCGGCGGCTTTGGCGGCTCGACCTTCAGGGCCCGAACACGCGACAGAGCCGTCTGCCACATCTCTTTTTGCGTCACCGTTTTCTCTTTCAGCTTGTCGATCTCGGCCTGCGTCATATAGACGCGCGGATGCACGCCGACCAGCTCGGGCCGCAAACTCGAAGGCTTGCTCTTCGCGATCGCGATCAGCGGATGCTCGCCTTTAAGCCTAGCATTTGCCTCGCGCTCGGCCTTCAGTTCCTGGCTGTCCTGTGAGAATGCCGCCGTTACGAATATCGAAATTAAAAGAGCAATTGCCCCAAATCTTTTTGACATAATTATCAAACTCCGCGCGTTTTCTAGTCCATCAATAATCCGCCGTTGATCTCGATCGTCTCGCCGCAAAGATAGCTCGCGGCATCCGACGCGAGAAACGCAATCACGCTCGCGACCTCGTCCGAGCGGCCTTCGCGGCCCATCGGTATTGCCTTTCGCAGATTATCCATCGTCTCTGAGGTCGTAAAGGTCTCGTGGTACGGCGTGTCGATCACGCCCGGCGAGACGGCGTTAATTCGGATGCCTTGCTGCGCAAATTCTTTTGCGAGGCCTTTGGTCATGGTCAACATCGCCGCTTTGGCGGACGAATAATGGATCGAGCCGGGTGCTCCGCCATTACGTCCGGCGATCGACGTGACGTTGATTATCACACCCGAGCCTTTTTCGAGCATCTTCGGAATAACGGCCTGTGCGGCAAAGAAAGCGCTCGTGGCGTTTAGATTCAACACCTCGTTCCAACGCTGCTCGGTCATTTCAAGCGTTTTGAGCCGTTCGATCAGCGAACCTGCGTTGTTGACTAGAATGTCGACCGGCCCGAGACCGCTCTCGACATCGCGAACCATCTGAAATATCGCCGCGTTATCGGTGACGTCGGCCTTGATCGCGATGGCTTTGCCGCCGCTTGCCTCGATCGCTGTGACCGCTGCTTCCGCACCGACACTGTTGTTGTTATATGTGATCGCAACGGACGCTCCGCATTGACCAAAAAGCTCGGCCGTTGCACGACCGATGCCGCTTGAGGCACCTGTGACGAGGACGACCTTGCCCGTAAAATCAAAGAAATTATGCATATCTTGCTCCTAAGAAAACTATCTTGAAATTGCTACCTTTTTTATATCGCCAGCCAGTGCGAACAGCACGAACGTCCCGATCGGTGCGAGCAATCCTGCTGTTACCAAAACCGGCGTGTATGAAAAATTATCGACAACCCAACCGGTCGAAAAGATAAAAATCATCGAACCAATACCGGCACCCGTCCCGCCAAGCCCGGCGACCGAGCCGACCGCTTTCGACGAATAAAAATCACTCGGTAGTGTCTGAACGTTGTTGATCCAGACCTGAAATCCGAATAAAACGACGCCGATCAGGACAAGTGCCGTCATCGAATCCGGCGTAAACGCGGCGGCAATTCCCGCCGGCATCAGCAACGCTCCTAAGGCGATCACGGCTTTTCGAGCCGAATTCACCGACCAGCCGCGGCCGATCAAATATCCCGACAGCCAGCCGCCAAAGAGGCTTCCCGCGTCCGCAGCGACATAAGGTACCCACGCAAACAGCCCGATCTGCTTGAGATCAAATCCGTGGACTTGATACAGGAACAACGGCAACCACGTGATATATAGCCACCAAATAGGGTCGACCAGGAAACGGGCGACGACGATCGCCCATGTTTGGCGGTATCTGAGAAGCTCGAACCAACCGATCGGAGCTTCGTCAACAGCCTCGACCGCGGGCACTTCGTCTTCTTTGATCAATGCCAACTCAGTGGCAGTCAACCATTTATGAGTTTCCGGCTTGTCATAAACCAGCCACCAGACAGCAAGCCAGGCGAACCCAAGTGCGCCAGTGATGACAAAGACCTCTTGCCAGTGGCCAAAGAATGCGTAGAGCCCAACGATGACTGGCGGAGCAACTATCGAACCGATCGCCGCACCGCTGTTGAAGATCGCCATTCCAAACGCACGCTGCCGGGCCGGAAACCACTCGGCGACCGTTTTCGCGGCACCTGGCCAATTGCCGGCTTCGCCGAGGCCGAGCACGAATCGAAACGCGCTCAGGCTGCGGATGCCGACCGAAAATGCATGTGCCATCGCCGCCAGCGACCAGACGACGATCGAGATCGTGAATCCCTTCTTAATGCCGACGCGGTCGTATAGCTTTCCCGACAGCGATTGGCTGATCGTATAGGCGAGCAAAAACCACGTCGCGATGCCGCCAAACTCTGTATTAGAAAGGTTGAGATCCTTGGTAATGATCGGTGCGAGCACGGAGATCGTCAGCCGGTCGATGTAGTTGATCAGCGTCGCAAAAAATATCAGGCCGACGATGATCCAACGC
>JANLTF010000536.1:0-6307 GCA_031362825.1 Acidobacteriota bacterium
GCATTATTCCGTTTCCCCAATCGTAAGGTTTAATTTGTCCGAACTTAAATATGACCTTTCAAAGTGGAAAAAAGACGAAACATTTTCGCCACGGGAACTTTCGTATTTTAGCGAAAGAGAGGGGATTCTAATTGTTTCCGAGATTGTAGATTTGCCAAATCTGGCACGAGTTGAACGGGTAATTACGTTGGAATATCGCCCCAAGCCACGATAAATGTGATTATTCGGACATTCTAATATCCTACAAGTGATGGGGTCAAACACCGCGATTCTTCCAGCAAAGGAACGTTGTCAATAAACCGTGATCTCTCGCAACAAAGGTTTATGCGCAAGGAAATTGGGGTCAGATCGGCTATTTTACGTTTCTTAGTTTATACAAAGTCCGCCGTCATGCCGCGAGGATGGTGCTGTGGCTCTCATGAGTTATGCCTACGGGTGCCTCTGCGTTAAAATTATAGCTAATGCAGCAGAAGGTAAAAGCGATATTGGTCCTTGAGGATGGGCGAAGCTTCACAGGCGAGTCGTTTGGGGCGGAGGGCGAAGCGTTTGGGGAGATGGTGTTTAATACGTCGATGTCGGGGTATCAGGAGATATTGACCGACCCTTCGTACGCCGGTCAGGTCGTTTGTATGACCTATCCGCTGATCGGCAATTACGGGACGAACGAAACCGATGTCGAATCGCGAAGGCCTTGGGTAGAGGGCTTTGTCGTCAGGGAGGCGAGCCGCATCGCATCCAATTTTCAATCGACGATGTCCCTGCAGGATTATCTCAAATCAAACAACATCGTCGGCCTCGAACACATCGACACCCGTGCCCTTGTCCGCCACATCCGCGACAAAGGCGCCATGCGTGTCGGCATCTCGACCGTCGATCTCGATCCCGAGTCGCTGCTCAAAAAAGCGTTGAGTTCCCCCGAAATGCAAAACCGCGAACTCGCAAGCCAAGTGACCGTCAAAGAAAGCTACGAGTACGACGAATCCAAAATCCAAAATCCAAAATCCAAAATCGACGGGTATCACATCGTCGCCTACGACTTCGGCGTTAAGACGAACAGCCTGCGTGAGTTCGCCAAATTCGGCTGCCGCGTGACGGTCGTTCCGGCTGAGACTTCGGCAGCGGACGCGATGGCATTGAAACCCGACGGCATCTTTCTATCAAACGGCCCGGGCGATCCGGCGTCGATGTCGGCGGTTGTCGAGGAGATCAAAAAACTGACGGCGTCCGAGACGCCGATGTTCGGCATCTGCCTCGGGCATCAGTTGATCGGGGAAGCCTTCGGCGGTTCGACCTACAAGCTAAAATTCGGCCACCGCGGCGGCAACCAGCCGATCAAGGATCTAACCACCGGCAAGATCGAGATCACCGCCCACAACCACGGCTTCGCGGTCGATGCCGACTCGCTGCCATCGGACGTCGAGGTCACACACATCAACCTAAACGACCAAACCGTCGCCGGCCTCCGCCACAAAACGCTGCCGGTATTTTCTGTTCAGTATCACCCCGAATCAGCTCCGGGCCCGCACGACAGCGAGTATCTGTTTGAGCGGTTTATCGATCTGATGAAGAACTAGGATGAGACCTACCGTGCAGGAAATTATGTATCTTTTTGAACGCGGATCAGGTGGATTGGGCTGATTTAAGCGGATAGATCCGTTTTATCCGCCAGATCCGCTCGATCCGCGTTCAAATCTGCAACCGTGTTATTCAGCGGAGAGGATCGCTTTCAGGAATCGATCTTCGCCGTCGCCGGGATAGCGGATGTCGTAGATCTTCCAGAGCTTGTTCTTCTGCTGGCGAAAGCGGAATGAGACCATCGTTTCTTTGCCTTCGAGTTTGAATGTGACCTGGACGACGGCTTCGGTCGCGGGGCCGAATTTGGCGTCGCCACCCCAGCCGGTATCCATGATGACAAAGTCAGTGTGCGTATTATCCTGCGCCCCGAACAGCGGATCAAAATCCAATCTTCCAACTTCGCCGTTAGCCTCTTTGGCGTCTTTCCAGATCAGATCGGCCAGATCCTTGGTGAAATATTTATCGATGACGACACGACTTTTGGTCTGAAAGAACGGCCCCGTTCCGGCCTTTTGGGCTTTGTAGAGATTCTTGACGATGACGTTCGGATTTGTCGGCTTCGCGGCTTTGGCTTGAGCAAACCCGATCGATGCGAAAGCCAATAAAAGTGCGAGAGTAATTAACGCTTTTGTTTTCATTATTCGTGTACTGCTGGTAAGAAATCAAAAAAAGGACCGCCGAAGCGATCCTTCCATTATCTCAGTCAAGGCCCAATCGGGTGGTCGCTTGCGATTCCCATTCTTCGGTATCGACGCTGCCGATCTCAAATTTTTCTCTAGCAACGGTCGAGTTCTTGGTCGTGGTCTTCTTGCCCTTTCCGGTCGTCGTGATGCGCTTTCCGGTGAGGTAATTTGTGCTTTCGGTCGTCGTGCCGCCTGCTGCACGGTCGCGGCTGACATAGTCAAAACCGATGAGGATGAACATGCCTGGCTGTTCGTCGTAACGGAATTTGTACGTCACCTCGGTCACCCAACGCGAGCCATGATCATTGCTGACCGTCAAAACGCCCTTTGCGATCGATACGTTCGCGGGGGCCGGCATCGCGCCGTAAAATGCTCCGCCGCAGCCTGTGCACTGCAGGATCTTTGTCGCCACCGCAGCTTTTCTGAGTCCGTCGTTGCCGCCGAATACGATCACCAATGCGCGGCCGAGATCGGAGAATTCGTCCTTGTTTACAGGTTTATCTTCGATCAGTTTTAGCGCGTGGTCGATGACGCCGTCCTGATTGAGGTCGCCCTTTACGTCTTCCTCGATCTTCCAGCCTTCAGGTACGAAACCCTTTACCGACTTGGCCGAATCGGGCACTGCCGCCTCGTCAAATTCGGTCCTCGCCTCTTCGGCGTCCTGAGCGAACGACGGAGCGGCGGCAAAAACTGTAAAAATGGCGCAAGCAAATGCGCTAAGAATAAGTGATTTGAACACTCGGTTTCGAACGGTCATTGTCTGTGGTTCTCCATTAAAGAAAAATTATCGAAAGTTAAAGATGCGAATGCCCGACCTCTCGGTTGCCAGATAATTTGGCTTTGTGGAAGATCGGGCATTCGGATACAAAAGTCTATCGCCAGCATCTCGACGGTATTATAATTCTATCTGCTGATCCCCGCAATAAACGGTGCGATGACGAGCGACACGATCGACATCAGCTTAATGAGAATGTTCATCGACGGCCCCGACGTGTCCTTGAAAGGATCGCCGACGGTGTCGCCCGTGACCGACGCTTTGTGCGGCTCTGAGCCTTTGTAAAACATCTCGCCGTTGATCTCAACACCTTTCTCGAACGACTTCTTGGCGTTGTCCCACGCTCCGCCGGCGTTCGACTGGAAAATTCCCATCAGCACACCCGAAACCGTAACACCTGCGAGCAGGCCGCCCAAAACCTCAGGGCCGAATGTAAATCCGACGAGCACCGGCGTGATCAGGGCGATCGCTCCGGGCATCATCATTTGCCGGATCGAAGCGTTGGTCGAGATCGCTACGCATTTTTCGTACTCCGGCTTGGCCTTGTATTCCATGATGCCGGGAATCTCGCGAAACTGGCGGCGGACTTCTTCGACCATTTCCATCGCGGCTTTACCGACAGCCTGGATGCACAACGCCGAGAAAATGAACGGGATCATACCGCCTACGAAAAGGCCTGCAAGCACCGGAGCTTTGTAAATGTCGATCCGGTCAATACCGGCCATTCCAACGAACGCCGCGAACAATGCGAGCGATGTTAGAGCTGCGGACGCGATGGCAAATCCCTTTCCGGTCGCTGCCGTTGTATTGCCGACTGCGTCGAGATTGTCGGTGCGTTCGCGAACTTCGGGAGGCAGTTGGCTCATCTCCGCGATGCCGCCCGCGTTATCCGCGATCGGGCCAAATGCGTCGATCGCTAATTGCATCGCGGTCGTCGCCATCATACCGGCGGCCGCGATGGACACACCGTAAAGTCCGGCAAAATAATACGAAGCGATGATTCCGGCGGCGAGCGTCAAGACCGGAATAACGGTCGATTTCATACCGACGGAAAGGCCGGCGATGATGTTGGTCGCGTGGCCGGTCGATGACTGGCGGATGATCGACAGCACAGGCTTTTTGCCCATCGACGTGTAATATTCGGTAACGAAACTCATGATCGCCCCAACCACTGTTCCTACAACGATCGCGGCAAATACGCCGTTCTTAGTAAACGTGGCGTTACGCAATGCGATCTGGCCCTCGGGCAGCATCCACATCACGACGGGATATGAAGCGATCACCGTCAGGAGCATCGACGACCAGTTGCCAATATTAAGCGCGTTTTGAACGCTCGATTTCTCGTCCTTGATCGTGACGAGAGCACATCCGATGATCGAGAAGATAATTCCGAGGCCGCAGATGACCATCGGCAAGAGGATCGGAGACATTCCGCCGAATGCGTCCGTTACCTTGATCTCTTGTCCCAAAACCATTGTCGCCAGGATCGTAGCCACATAAGAACCGAAAAGATCGGCTCCCATACCGGCAACGTCGCCGACATTGTCACCGACGTTATCGGCGATAGTTGCGGGGTTGCGAACGTCGTCCTCTGGAATTCCGGCTTCGACCTTGCCGACGAGATCGGCACCGACATCGGCAGCCTTGGTATAGATACCGCCGCCGACGCGGGCAAATAGGGCGATCGACTCAGCACCGAGCGAGAAACCGGTCAATACTTCAATCGCTGTTTTTACTTGATTTGCACCGAGGCCCGCAAACATCGCGAGGAACGCGATAAACAGACCGCCGAGGCCAAACACCGCTAGACCCGCTACGCCGAGGCCCATGACCGTTCCACCAGTGAATGAGACTTTGAGTGCCTGTTTGAGGCTCGTTCGGGCGGCTTGTGTTGTGCGGACATTGGCCTTGGTTGCCACTTTCATGCCGATGTATCCGGCAGTCGCAGAAAACACAGCACCGATAATAAACGCGATCGAGATCACCCAGCTCGAGTGGATCTGTTTGCCGTTTACCTCATGGATCGTTCCGGAATATGCGAGCAGCACGGCGGTGAAGAGAACGAAGATGCTAAGCACACGCCATTCCGCTTTCAAAAACGCCATTGCCCCGTCGGCGATATAGCCCGCAAGCTCCTGCATCTTCTCATCGCCGGCGTCCTGCTTACTGACCCAAGCCGACTTGATCGCCATCACGACCAATCCCAAAATCCCTAAAGCGGGCACTAAGTAAATTACGTAATCGTTCATATTGTTTCTATTTGTTTCCGCCAGTTCCACAGAAGCAAACTTAGGTAAAAATCAAGTTGATATCCAAAACTATTGATTATCAAATACTTGCCTCGATTTAACAAATATCGCGCAGCAAAAAGTAGGGATTCACCACAGAGTCACAGAGAGCACAGAGTTTTTAAGATTACCGTGATCCCTTTTTTAATTTCTCCGTGTCCTCTGTGTCTCTGTGGTAAATTCTTTTCATGACGACAGGATATTCTGGTACGCCGCTCGCAAAAAAGCTCGGCATCAAGGAAACTTTTTTGGTCGTGACGTTGAATGCTCCGGATAACTATTCCGAGCTCATCGCACCGCTGCCCGACATGGTTTCGATATCTGACAGTTCGGCGGGCGACGCCGATCTCATTCATCTATTCACAAATAGCCGCGACGAATTATTCGGGAAACTTGCGGAATGCGTCCGCATAATAAAACAAAATGGCTCGATCTGGGTTTCGTGGTACAAAAAAGCCGCAAAGCTTCCAACCGAGATCACCGAGGACACCGTTCGCGAGGCGGCGTTTCCGCTCGGGCTCGTCGATGTAAAGGTCTGTGCGGTCGACGAGAAATGGTCAGGGCTGAAACTAGTGATTCGTAAGGAAAATCGTGTATAATTCGATGCACTTTCATTTGCTGGAGAGATCGTTATGCCGACACTAGATCCACGTATAGATGCGTATATCGAAAAGTCGCAGGATTTTGCAAAACCGGTACTTATACATCTTCGAAAGCTCGTTCACGAAACGTGTCCGGACGTCATTGAAACGCTCAAATGGAGCATGCCGAGCTTTGAATACAAGGGCATTTTGTGCGGATTTGCGTCGTTCAAACAGCATTGTACATTCGGTTTTTGGAAGCAGAGACTGATGGAATCTGAGGAGTTTTCGGAAACGAAAACCGCAATGGGCAGCTTTGGCAAGCTCACTTCGCTAAAGGACCTTCCGAAAGACGCCGTGATGAAAAAGCTCATCAAACATGCGATGAAGCTCAACGACGAAGGC
>JANLTF010000554.1:0-2541 GCA_031362825.1 Acidobacteriota bacterium
GTTTACGATGTCGTTAAAGAAGTGATCGGTGGCAAGTTTAACGGCGGTTTTCACGTCTTCGGCCTCGACAAAGACGGCGTAGCATACGCAATCGACAAAAATAACGAAGCCCTGATTCCCGCAGACGTGATCGCAAAAACCGAAGAAGCCAAGAAAAAGATCATATCCGGTGAGATCAAAGTGACGGACGCGATGACGAAATAAATCATGCTCGAACTACGAAATATCACAAAAACATTTGGCAACGTCACTGCTAATAATGACGTTTCGATCAAGATCGAGAAGGGCACGATCCACGCTATTGTGGGCGAAAATGGGGCCGGGAAATCGACCATTATGCGAATCGCCTACGGCTTTTACAAGGCTGACAGCGGCGAGATATTGGTTGACGGGAATGTCGTTGCGATCAAAAGTCCGCACGATGCGATCGCGTTGGGGATCGGGATGGTGCATCAGCATTTTATGCTTGTCGACACGATGACCGCGGCGGAGAATATTGTGCTTGGAGCAGAGACTGGAACGGCCGCGAACCTCGATATCGATAGAGCCAATCGCGATATTCTCGTTCTTTCAAATGAGCTACGGCTCGGTGTCAATCCCAAAGCTTATATCGAGGATCTCTCGGTCGGTCAGCAGCAGCGGGTTGAGCTGCTTAAGGCTCTTTATCGTAATGCGGAACTGCTGATCCTGGATGAGCCAACAGCCGTTTTGTCACCGCAGGAGGTTGAGGAATTCTTCGGTATTCTTCGCCGAATGAAGGAACAGGGCAAGACCGTCATTATAATCACGCACAAGCTCGAAGAGGTGCTTGCGATCTCGGATGAAGTTACGGTAATGCGTGACGGTAAGTCGGTCGGGAACGTGAAAACATCTGAGACGACTGCGAAGGACCTTGCCCGGATGATAGTGGGCCGCGATGTTCTGCTTCGGGTGGACAAGACGGATGCTGAACCGAGCGGCACAGTCTTGGAGGTCAAGAATCTATCCGTAAGTGGGAAGAATGGCCCGGCAGTAAAAGGCGTTTCGTTCACGGTGCGTGCCGGTGAGATCGTCGGAATTGCGGGCATTGAGGGCAACGGGCAAACCGAGTTGATCGAGGCTTTGTCCGGCCTTGCGAAGGCGACTGCCGGAAATGTCGAATTTGACGGCAAGGACATCACGAACCAGTCGGCCCGACAATTAAAGGAACTCGGAATCGCGCACATTCCCGAGGACCGCCACAAACGCGGTTTGCTGCTTCATTCGGATATCTCGGAAAACTCGATACTCGGTGTACATTACCGTCCGCCCGTCGCGTCGGGCGGATTTATGAATAACGCCGCGATCAATAAACGCGTCGGTGAGATCATCAAGAATTTCGACGTCCGCCCCGGGGACCCGACGCTTTCCGCGAAATCCCTCTCCGGCGGCAACCAGCAAAAGCTGATAATCGGCCGCGAATTTGACCTAAATCCGAAATTGCTCCTCGTTTCGCAACCAACCCGAGGCGTTGATATTGGAGCGATCGAATTCATCCACCGCAAGCTGATCGAGCTCCGTGACTCAGGTTCCGCCGTTCTGCTTGTTTCTGCCGAGCTCGAAGAGGTAACTGCTTTGGCAGATCGATTGCTCGTCATCAAAGAAGGCAAGATCGTTGGCGAGGTTGATCCGAAAACAACATCCGTTGAAGAGATCGGGCTGATGATGACGGGCGGAGAGTAAGGGATCTAACCACGAAATTACACGAAAGAGACACGAAAGCAAGAGATTGTTTTCGTGTCTTTTTGTGGATCTTGGCGGTTACTTTGAGGATCGGTTGATGAGGAGGACGTCGTTAGTTTCGACTCCGCGGATGATGGCGAGTTGGGTGCCGTCGGAATTCCAGTTAAAGGAAATGATGCTTTCTGATGGAAAGTCGGTCAATGGTTTGGCGGGTCCGCCGTCGAGCGGCTGCAGCCAGATGTTTGGAACGCCGCCGGGGCTGTTGAGAAAGGCGATCGACTGTCCATCCCTCGTCCATTTTACGATCCGTTCGGTGACCATAGGTGGAAAGTCGAAACGTTGGATACGCGTTCCGTCCTCGATGCTGCTGATGCCGATGCCCCATCGAGATCCTTCGGCGATCGACGAGAGATAATGATATGCCACAAACTTTCCGTCGGGCGAGATCGACGGTCGCGAAGCTTTCGTCTTTGTTATCTGCGTGGGTTCGCCACCGCCGACGGGTATTTTCCAGAGTATCGGATAATTTCCGCCCGATTGATAAATGATCCAGCGGCCGTCGGGCGTGCATTGCGGATAAAACTCGCCGTCGCCTTTAGTTATTTGCTCCAGATTCGATCCGTCAATATCAACACGCCAAAGGTTGTACTTTCCGTCCCGCTCGCCGGCAAAGACTATCTGCTTTTCATCTGCGGTGACGGCAAGCCCAAGTCTCGCATTCGCACCGACGGTGAGTTGACGAATATTCGAGCCATCCGCATTCATAGTCCAAATATCGGAGCTGCCGCCCGCCGTTGAGGTGTAAGCAAGCCGGCCGTCCGGCAGCCAGATCAGTTCGTT
>JANLTF010000563.1:0-2731 GCA_031362825.1 Acidobacteriota bacterium
TGATCGTCTCGATCCCTAGGCTCACAAAAAACGTTGTACCGTCGTCACTCTTTGCTGTCTCCCGCCAAATGCCCTCGGCCGGAGCTGAGCCATCCACCATAATTGATCTCTCCAGAACCTCGACCGAAACGCTATACGGACCGCCTTTTCTAAAGACACTGTCGGCGACACGGATCGTGACCAGAGCATCACGGGTCAGCACGATGTCGTATCCGGCCGACGGAAATGGCCGGAAGACGGCAACGCCGAGCCGTGTGAACACTTTTGCGCGGCCTTCGCCGACAAGCACATCGGGATGATCAGTGGAGTTGCCCTTCTTCGGTCGGACGGTTATGCGAACTCGCTCGCCCGCCTTGCCACGGTAAGCCCATTCGTCAAATGTCAGGTCGCCTTCTTTTGGTGAGGCCGGCAAAGTGCCGACCCGCGTTTCGCCGTCGGCGATCTCCGTTAGCGCCGGCGCCGTAGCCGATGCGGCAGGTTTTTGACTTGCGACCGATACCGTATACGCACCTTTTTGGGTGTCTAACAGCGCCATTACAACAACTACATAGGTTGCGGATTCGGGCAAGGTGATAACGCCCTCCTTATCCTCTTTGCATGCGTAACAATCGTCAACTCTCTCTCGGCCACGAAGGCCCAATTTCACAAGGGCATCAAACTCCTTCGACTCCGCCTTGAGGGTGATCCGTTCACCGGCCCGGCCGTCGTAAAGGTAGAAGTCGTGAAGCTGTTGTGGATACCCGGTGTTCGGCAAACGGAAGTCACCCGGCTCTAGCACGCCGGAGCGGGTTTCGCCCGCCGTGATCCGGTTGGGGATCTCGAGACCTTGTGCGAAACCTATCGACGACATCGCGCACAGCAGTGTGATAAGTGCCCAGGAGAGCCCAGCTCTGTTGTTGATAAGTGACATACAAACCTCGCTGTTTGGATTTACGGGGAGCATACCACTAACGATTCCACAGAGCAACAAAAAAGACCTCGTCGAGTGACGAGGCCTTCGTTAATTACCAAGCGTTTAATTAACCGTGAGCGTTTGGAAAGGAAATTTACATTCGCATTCCCATGGGGCCTATGCCGCCTTTGTCGTCCTGGACGTCGGCGATCATGGCTTCGGTCGTCAGCATGAGGCCGGTTATCATTTCGTCACTACCTCCGCAGGTTTAGACTCACGGAGCGGTTGTTCAAAACGATCGGCGTATTTTTTTTGCATCTCGATGTAATGATCGATGAGACGTCGGGTGTCGTGGCCGAACTGGGCGGAGATCTTGTGCCGAACCTCGCGTACACGGTCGAGGGCCGAGTCTTTTACTGTGCTCATAGTGATTCTCCCAAAAGTTCCAGCGGCGTCACGAGCAGCGGAACGTATAGCCCAAGCATAACATTGATACGGCGAATATGCCCAAATTTGTTTGCGTTGGCAAGATGCTTGCAGTTCCAAGTGAGGAGAAAATCGCATTTGTGATAAGACGCCAAAGCAAGATGCAAGGCGTCTCCGCGAGGGTCGCCCGGCATCACTTTGTGATCGATGTAAGTATCCACGATCTCAAGTATGTTTTCATCAATAGATACAATAGGCAGATCGTTAACAAGTTCGATCATCTGTTGCTGATGCGGGAAGATGCCCTGCTCGAGCTCGTCGATAACTGCGAGGCTGCTCAAGAGAACATAGTCAGTTTGCGCGATCTGCCAGAATCGCTGAGTCCATTCGCGGCGGGCGATCATTTCAGGCTCGGTGCGAACGTCGTGGTAGAAACTTATTACCGATGTCTCGACGTAAATGCGCGGCTTCATGCTCCTGATTATACAACGAAAAAGCCCCGGCGTTGAGCCGAGGCTTTTCTTGTGTTGGGTCGAGCCCTTACTTATGTGCGGGCTACAGACACGGAGGCGGGCACGGATGCCCGCGTTCCGGTTACATTCCCATGCCCATGCCGCCCATGCCGCCGCCCATGCCGCCCATGTGGTCGCCGCCGGCTTTGTCGTCCTGGACGTCGGCGATCATGGCTTCGGTCGTCAGCATGAGGCCGGCGATCGAGGCTGCGTTTTGGAGAGCGGTGCGGGTGACCTTTGCGGGGTCGATGACACCGGCTGCGACGAGATCTTCGTACTTCTCGCTGGCGGCGTTAAAGCCAAAATGGCCCTTGCCCTCGCGGACCTTGCCGACGACGACCGCACCTTCCTGACCCGCATTTGCAGCGATCTGGCGAAGCGGCTCTTCGAGAGCACGGCGAACGATGGTGACGCCGATCTGTTCGTCGGTGTCCTCAGCATCCGTTTTGAAGTCATCGAGAACCGACGAAGCACGGACCAGAGCGACTCCGCCGCCGGCCACGATGCCTTCTTCGACAGCAGCACGGGTTGCGTGCATTGCGTCTTCGACACGAGCTTTCTTTTCCTTCATCTCGGTCTCGGTAGCGGCACCGACCTTGATCACGGCAACACCGCCGACGAGTTTCGCCAGACGTTCCTGCAGTTTTTCACGGTCATAGTCGCTGGACGTGTCTTCGATCTGGTTACGGATGGTTTTGATGCGTCCGTCGATCGCTTCGCCGCTGCCGGCACCTTCGACGATGGTGGTGTTTTCCTTGTCGATGGTAACTTTTTTGGCTTTGCCGAGGTCTTCGAGAGTGATGGTCTCGAGCTTGATGCCGAGATCTTCGCTGATGACCTTGCCGCCCGTGAGGACCGCGATGTCTTCGAGCATTGCCTTGCGGCGGTCGCCGAAGCCAGG
>JANLTF010000589.1:0-10739 GCA_031362825.1 Acidobacteriota bacterium
AAGCCTCAAAAACGCGGCACCAAGCCCCCAAAACACGGCACCAAACGCCCATTTTTGCTCGTTTTCTTTAAATTTGCTGAAAAAATTGTGGTACGTACCACAA
Source organism: Acidobacteriota bacterium (assembly GCA_031362825.1). GTDB lineage: Bacteria > Acidobacteriota > Blastocatellia > Pyrinomonadales > Pyrinomonadaceae > OLB17. The sequence continues at coordinate 104 of JANLTF010000589.1, forward strand.
TTCTTTCGCGGGGTGAAAAATACACATTTGGTCTACCCCAAAAACGCGCTTCGAATTCTCCGACCCAACCTCTGAAATTCACAAAAGCACCCTATTGGCCATTTTCCGGTTCGCGGCGGATCGTGTTTTTTTTGTCCAATTCTCACAAGATCGGATGGGCTACGACCTGGGCGACATGGAAGCGGATGGGAATTTTAGTAATAGGCGCAGTTGTCGAGGAGTCGTCATCTGAGTTACGCCGTTTTTTGCGACTGTCACGACGCCTGTTTTGACTGTCACAAGGACCTTTTTCGACCGTCACAAGCCCCAAAATCATTGTCACAACCGCCCTTTTTGACTGTCACAACTGCCCATTTTTACTCGCTTTTCGCAAATTTGTTGAAAAAATTGTGGTACGTACCACAATTTGACGCGAAACTTACCCAACACATAAAAAACACGATTGGTCATTTTCAGAAACACAGAAAAACGGGAAGGAGATGTTGGTTCTCCCGGCCGATTTTAATTTAAACCGCGGCCATTCTACGGAGTCATCTGAAGGCCAAATCCGAAGAATTTGGAACCGACGCCGCGAGCCCGCTGCCTACATATTCCATACCGATCCGTTTAAGCATTGAATCCGAATCAAGGCAGTGTGCGAAACAACTCATATCAACAATTGATCGGCAACACGGTCATGCGATTCGTTGAGTCGTCACGGCCACGCCGAATTTTCCACTGGTTGCTTCCACAAGTCAGCCATTTCAGATCAAGGAGGGTAAAATATGAATATCAATTTTATGCGACGCAGCATTCTTACCGCTGTGTCATTTTTGTTTTTAGCTATCGCCGGAGTGAGCGTGGCGAATGCTGTACCGCTTTTTAGCGTTAACAGCTCGTCGCAACTGGTCCGGTTCGATTCGGCAACGCCCGGAACGGTCGTGACCATCGGTGCGATAACCGGTTTGCAGGGCGGCGAGACGGTGCTCGGCATTGACTTTCGACCGGCGACCGGACAGCTATACGCTCTCGGCAGCACCGGGCGTTTGTACATTCTCAACCGAACCACGGCCGCTGCGAGCTTTGCGGCGACATTGTCAGTCCCTCTTAGCGGAACGGCATTCGGCGTCGATTTTAACCCGACCGTCGACCGTCTGCGTATCGTCAGCAATACGGGCCAGAACCTACGCGTCAATCCGAACGACGGCGTCACCATCACCGATGGTGCTATCAATGGTGGGGCGACAGGAGCCGAGTCGGCTGCGTATATCAACAATTTTAATGGCTCGACCGCTACGACCTTGTTCGACATCAACGCAGCGACGGACACGCTCTACACTCAGAATCCGCCAAACAACGGCACTCTCGTTGCAGTCGGGCCTCTCGGCGTGAACGTGACCGATATTAACGGTTTTGACTTTACCTCTTCTAACGGGACGGCCTACGCCGCTTTAACGGTCGGAGCAGTGACAGGGCTATATACGATCAACACAACAACGGGAGCCGCGACGCTTGTCGGGGCGATAGGTGCAGGGACCGGCGGAGCGAACGGATTAGCAGCCGAGATCGGCGCGACGGCAGGTTTTACGGCTGTCGGCCTGACAACAGCCAACCAGCTCGTCACTTTTAACGCCTCGCGGCCAAACCCGATCCAGAGCACCGTCGCGATCACGGGTTTGCAGGCGGGCGAGAACATTCTCGGCATCGATTTTCGTCCCGCAACCGGACGGATTTTCGGTTTGGGCAGCACGAGCCGCCTGTACACGATCAATACTTTGACTGGAGCAGCGACTCAGGTCGGAGCACCGGGTGCGTTCACATTGACAGGAACGGATTTTGGTTTTGATTTCAATCCGGTTCCTGACCGTATTCGTGTAGTTTCGAATACCGGCCAGAACCTTCGGCTCAATCCTAATGATGGCACATTAGCCGCGACGGACACTCCGCTGAATCCCGGAACGCCGGCCGTAACAGCGGTTGCTTACACCAACAGCTTTAACGGAACTGCCACCACAACCCTATACGATATCGACACTACGACTGATTCGTTGAGTATCCAGAACCCGCCGAACAACGGAACTTTGGTGCCCGTCGGCCCACTCGGCATCAACGTGACCGCCTCGAACGGCTTCGACATCCATCCGACCAGCGGCACGGCCCTCGCGGCATTACAGGTCAATGGCGAGACGACGTCGAAATTGTTCTCGATCGATCTTACGACCGGAACGGCCTCGATCGTCGGCCCGATCGGAGCGGCGACGGTTCTTCGTGGTTTGGCGGTCATGTCGGGATCGGCAGCTTCGAACCGTGGAGCACTCGATTACGACGGAGACGGACGCACGGATCCTGCGATCCTTCGTCTTGCGACAGGAACCAACTTTATAAACCGCAGCTCGAACAGCTCTTTCTATTCGTTCCAGTTCGGTCTGGCGTCTGATATTCAAACGCCCGGCGATTTTGACGGCGACGGACTTGCCGATACGGCTGTCTGGAGAGCATCGAACGGATTTTTCTACGTGTTTCGAAGTTCGGATAACGCTATCCAGACATATCAGTTCGGCCTGAACGGAGACGAACCGGTTGCACGCGACTATGACGGTGACCGAAAGGCGGATTTTGCCGTCGTTCGCCGCACGGGCGGACAGATGGTCTGGTATATCAACAATAGTGTGGGCAACACGTTCCGCATCGACACTTTCGGCCTTTCGTCGGATATTACTGCACCGGGCGACTATGACGGTGACGGCCGAATTGACCTCGGCACGTTCCGCGACAACGGAACGACCGTACCGGCGACGTTCTATTCGCTACGCAGCACGCTCGGATTTTCGGCAACAAACTTCGGTTTGGGGAGCGATTTGGTCGTGCCGGGCGACTATGACGGCGACGGACGGACCGATCTCGGCGTTGTTCGTCAGGGAACCAGGTTCAACTGGTTGATCCTGCGAAGCTCGGATGGCGGATTTTCGTCGACGCAGTTCGGCTCGAAACCTGACCTGTCGGTTCAGGCCGACTACGATGGCGACGGACGCACGGACATCTCGGTTTGGCGGCAGCAGAACGGTGCATTTTATTCGCTGCGAAGCGTGAATGCGACCGTCACGACCACCATCTTCGGCCAGAACGGCGACTATCCGGTTGCCAATTACGACACACATTAGTCACAGGCGGCCTCGATCGCGGGAGCGATTCGGTTCCGGCGATCAGAGAGCCTTTAAGGAGAAATAAAATGAAAAATCTAGCTATCAAGTTCGCAGGCGGACTGACGTTCCTCTCGATTATCCTATCGATCGCCGTAAATCCGGCTTTTGCATCGAGCCACGCCGAAGCACCGCTCATCAGCATGGACCGCTTTGCTGACAATACAGACACGTACGCATTTCGCAGCGTCGAACCGGGCCGCGAGGGCTTCGTCACGCTCATCGCAAACTACATTCCGCTGCAAGAGCCTTCGGGCGGGCCGCAGTGGTTCCGCTTTGACGATTCTGTACTCTACGAGATCAAGATCGACAACACGGGTGACGGTATCGAAGACATTATCTATCAATACCAGTTCACAACACTCCCGGCTGTCAACAACGACACGATCCTCGGCCAGGCTTCTGTAAATGTGGACGGCGTGATCAGCAATTTGAACGACGCCGATTACAACATGCCGCAGACCTACACAGTTCGCCGTCTCGAACGTCAGTCGAACCGCCTCGGACAGCTTCTCGCCGCAGGTTTGAGAACGCCCCCGGCAAACGTAGGCCCGCGTGTCACGCCTAATTACGAAGCCAATCTCGGTGCTCCGGCCGTTTATAATCTGCCGAATGGCGGAAAGACGTTCGCCGGAACCCGCGACGAGTATTTTTACATCGATCTCGGAGTTTTCGACGCGTTGAATCTCCGCAGCGTAGGTATGAGCGGCGGCATCGACACGACCAAGAGCTATAACGTATCGACGATCGCCATCGAGGTTCCAATTCAGGAAGTAACGCGAACGCGTGCAGTTCCGTCAGGACCGACAGCGGCCGATGCCGTTATCGGCGTCTGGGCAACGGCGAGCCGCCGATCTACAAAGGTATTGACGGGCGGCGGACAGAGCTTTTCGGGAAATTACGTTCAGGTCTCGCGGCTTGGCAATCCGCTGGTCAACGAGGTCGTGATCCCACTTAGCCTGAAAGACGCGTTTAACTCACTTTCACCGCAGTTTGACGGTACTATTCCGCGCGTTGTTCAGGCTGTGGTCGATCCCGAACTCGCACGGCTGTTGCAGGCAGTTTACGGCATAACGATCCCGGCACCGCCGCGTAACGACCTCGTCTCGATCTTTGCGACAGGAATTCCGGTCAATGCTGTAACGGGGCCGAACTACACGACGTTTCTCTCCGACGGAATTGCCCATGAATACCTGCGGCTGAACGTAGCTATACCTATCACGCCGATCGCGATGCAGAACCGTCTCGGCCTGCTCGGCGGCGATGTAGCGGGATTTCCAAACGGCCGACGCGTCTTTGACGATGTTACTGACATTGCCCTGCGAGCGGTCGCTGGCGGAACGCCCTTTACACCGGCAACCAACATCGCCCCGAACAATACCCTCGGCGACGGTGTAAGTTTCAACCCGGAAGGCGCGCTGCTTACGCGTTTCCCATATCTGCTGCCGCCGAATCAGGGAAATCAGCCGCGTACGTCGAATCAGCAGTTATTTGAATTGCGTGAGTCCGATCCGTCGAATATTCCTACGGTAGACGTGAACGGTTTCAGGAAATAGCTTTCGCGTCGTGTGCGGAGAGCAACTGCTTTCCGCACACGGCCATTCTCATAGAGGAAACGGTTATGTTTTCAATCACCATCAAATTCTTAGTGGTATTCGCACTGGCATTGACGGGAGCTTGCTCCACGGTTCGTTCTTATACCGAACCCGCAAAGTCTGGCGAGACCTTTGCGATTAGCGAAGCGGACCCCGAACTTAGGTCGGCACTCGAATACATTGTAAAAGTACCTGATTCCGCCCTCGGATATCAGCAACTCGCGGTCATATACATAAAGCGAGCTAGGCAGACGGGTGATTTCTCCCTTAACTCAAAAGCCGAGACCGCCATCAAAAAGGGTCTCGAAGCGGCTCCGGACGATGTGTCGATCCAGAAGCTGCAAGCGTCGCTTCACCTTACATTTCATCGTTTCGACGAGGCTCTCGCTCTAGGCACGCAACTGTTAAGGGATAATCCGAACGACGCATTCGTTTACGGGATTTTGACAGATGCTAACGCCGAACTGGGCAACTATGACGCGGCGGCAATTGCGGTTCAGAAGATGGTAGATCTCAAGCCAAATAGTTCGTCATATGCCCGCGTCGCGCATATCCGTTCGCTAAATGGTGAACACGCGGGGGCGGTTGAAATGTTCAAGCTCGCCGCCCGAACCGCGGATCCGCAGGACAAAGAAGCACAAAGCTGGTGCCTTGTACGCCTCGGCGATGAGTTTATGAAACACGGCAAATATGCTGCGGCTGAAAAGGTTTATGACGAAGCCCTCGACAACTTCCCCGGTTTCTACCTTGCACTCGCCGGGACGGGCAAGGCAAAGGCCGCACAAGGTGATCTTGACGGCGCGGTAGATATCCTGACGAGTTCCCAGAAACGGGTTCCAAATGCCGAGGTTGCAAAACTTCTCGGTGATATCCACGCCAAACGCGGCGAACTCGACGCGGCTCAGAACAACTACGATCTCGTAGAGGTTATGGAAACCAAGCTCGGCGCCAACGCCGACAAAAGACTGGTTGCCCTTACGTGGGCTGACCGGAACACAAGGCTCGAAGATGCCCGCGAAATTGCCGAACGACGGTTGGCCCAGAGCGATGACATTTATACTGCCGACATCGCCGCATGGTGTTTGTACAAGACCGGACGATTTGCCGAAGCAAAGGTGGCGATCGAAAAGGCCATGAGATTAAGATCTATGGACGCTCGCATCCTGTATCATGCCGGGATGATCGAAAAGGAATTGGGCAACCGCGCCGAAGCCATTCGTTTGCTTGGCCAGGCCCTAAAGATAAATCCGGAATTCGATGTGCTCCAGAGCCCAATCGCACGCGAAACGCTGACGAAGTTAATGAGGAAGGTTTAAGAACATGACATATCCACGCACCCTAATCGTCCTATTTGTCCTGTCCCTCACGCTTGCAGCTACCACCGCAGCTCATCCGCTTGGGAATTTTAGTATCAACCAGTTTTCAAGAATTGAGATTGGAGATTCTATACGCGTCAATCAGGTTGTCGACCTCGCCGAGATACCGACGTTTCAGGAATCGCGACTGATCGACACTGACAAAGACGGCGTGATTTCGGAAAGCGAATTGGCAGTCTATCAAGCGAACCTGACACCCGACTATCTGTCCAAACTCGCACTGAGCGTAAACGGTGAACCGGTCGCGTTCGACCTCGCGGGAAAGACGGCGGCGATCGTAAAAGGTGATGGCGAGTTGCCGACCATGCGAATGGAGTGGAACCTGACAGCACCACTCGTCCGTAGCCAAAGCGATGTCAAGGTCATTTTTCGGAACAACAACTACGCCGAGCGAATAGGCTGGCGCGAGATGGTTGTAAATAGTCTCGGCGGTGTCAGCATTTTCAACAGCAACGTATTTGCGAACTCACTCTCCGACGATCTCCGCGTATACCCGACCGAGCTGCTATCCGCTCCGCTAGACGAACGCGCCGCCGAATTCTCCGTCACGCCTGGGGCTATCCCGGCAAATGCAACTGCATTAAGCGGACGCGACGGGCGGCCGGCGAAGGCTGTTCAGACCGACAGATTTGCCGCATTGATCACAGTTCCTGAGATCACGCCGATGGTCGCTCTATTTGGACTGCTGATCGCTGTCGGGCTTGGGGCCGTTCACGCAATGTCGCCCGGCCACGGCAAAACTGTCGTCGGGGCATATCTCGTCGGATCCAAGGGCACTGCGAAGCACGCCTTGTTTCTAGGCCTGACCGTGACGATCACACACACGCTCGGCGTCTTCGCGTTGGGGCTGATCACGCTCTTTGCCTCCAACTACATTCTTCCCGAACGCCTGATGCCGTTCCTCGGCTTTGTTTCGGGGCTTATCGTCTTTGTAATTGGGATCACGCTGTTCAAGGGCAGACTCTTCACTCTTCTCGGCTGGAAATCTGAGGCCGGACACCACCATCATCACGGCGAACACGGTCACGAGCACGGCCACGACCATGGCGGTCACACTCACACGCATGACGGCTTGACGCATACACACGGCGGAACGACCCACACGCACGCTCCGCCCAAAGACTTATCGTGGAAAAATCTGATTGCCCTCGGTATCTCTGGCGGCTTGCTGCCTTGTCCTTCGGCCCTTGTGCTGATGCTTTCTGCGATCACGATCGGTCGTGTCGGTTACGGACTGATCCTGACCTTTGCCTTCAGCGTAGGCCTTGCTGCAACGCTTACGATCGTGGGACTGATCTTTCTCAACGTCCGCAAATTCTTTGGCCAAACGGCATTTTCGAACAATCGAGCATTCAAGGCCATTCCGGTGTTCAGCGCCTTCGTGATTGCCTCGGTCGGCGCCGTGCTGTGCTACAATGCAATCCAATAGCCATGCTCGAAACTCTTCAATCTCCGGCGTCATCGACCTTTGCACTTCTCGGCATCGGCTTTCTTATCGGCCTTAAGCACGCCACCGAGGCCGACCATGTGGCAGCCGTTTCGACTATGGTTGCCGAGCGCAAGAGCCTGTGGAGTTCTGCACTGGTTGGTGGATTGTGGGGACTCGGCCATACGATCTCGCTGGTTGTAGCCGGCATTTTTGTTCTGCTTTTGGACTTTGAGATCAGCGAGACTACCGAACGTTGGCTGGAGTTTGGCGTCGGGGTAATGCTGATCGTGCTCGGCGTAAATGTTGTCAGAAAGATCGTTTCCGGTGGTCAGGTCCATGTCCATACGCACGATCACGGCGAACACCATCATCACACACATCCGCATGTCCATGATCGGGCCGAGGCTGTCGACCACGAAGTTGCCCACACCCGACAGAGTCCTAAAGCTCTCATTATAGGTCTTGTCCACGGGCTGGCCGGAAGTGCCGGGCTCATGCTCGTGATGATCCCAGCGATGCCGTCCAAAACTGTCGGCCTGCTATACATCGTCATTTTCGGTATCGGGTCGATCGGTGGAATGATGCTAATGAGCTTTCTGGTTGGACTGCCATTTCATTACACAGCCGCTAGATTTGGTGGTTTCAACCGGATTTTGCAGCTTGGAGCAGGGGCTGTAAGCGTTGTTCTTGGCCTATGGATCGTCTACGAAAAAGGCTTCGCCGCCGCTCCGTTGGCTTGAGCCCAAAAATATTTTGTCCATGTAACACGAATTTTGTTATAATTAGGTCAAATTAGTTTTTTTGCAAATTTGACGCAATTTTTGTGCGTGGGAGGAATATTATGAGACACGAATACGAACGAGAAGAAACGAGCGCCGCGACAAAGCTAACCTATTTGCTGGTCGGCGGAGGCATCGGTGCGATCCTTGCATTGCTGTTTGCCCCTAAATCCGGCGAAGAGCTTCGCGGCGATATTGCTGATGTGACCCGTAAGGGCATCGAAAAGAGCAAGGAAACGGCTGCCCACCTTCAGGAAAAGGCAGGCGAATACTACGAAGTTTCGCGTGAGAAAGCCGGCGAGTTCTATGAAACTGCTCAGGAAAAGGCTGTTGATCTCGCTGAAAAGGCAAAGGCCGCTGCGGCTCGCACAGCAAATCCTTTTTCGGCTGCTATCGAAGCAGGAAAGGACGCTTACACCGAAGAAAAACGGAAGAACGAGACCAAATCGATCACCGAGGGCCGAGCCAGCTATCCGATCAAAAGCGAAGAAGGTAAGTAAAATATGAATGCGAACGACCCGCAATTTTGGATGATGGTCTCGTCGATCATCATTTCGATCTGTTTTATCGTAATGGCGATCGCTCTGATCGCCATTGCGGTCACGGTAAAGCGTGTGGTCGCGACGGTTCGCAGAATAGAAGAGCGTGTCGATCCCTTGATAACAAAGGTCGATGCGATGAGCCTTCAAGGCAAAGAGATCTCGGTACATTTTACCGAGGTCTCGGCCAACTTATCGGTGGCCACCAAGCACCTTGCCGAGTCGACAGAACTCATCAAAGATGAGGTCGCTGAGCTTCGTGTATTGGTCGGGCACACGGCACATACGGCAAAAGATAAGGTCGATATGGTCAGTCGCTCGATCGACCGGACACATTCGCAGGTCCTCGACACGACCGAATTTGTCAACCAAAAGATCGTTGTACCTGCCCGTGAGATCGCCGCCGTTATGGCCGGTGTAAAAAAAGGCCTCGAAGTTCTCTTCGCTCCCGCACCCAAACAGATCGACCGTGCCTACATGGACGATGATATGTTCATCGGATAACATTTTCGATCCAGATCGAAACCTAAGATATACTTTTTGGGGAAACCAAAAGTGCATTTTTTGCGCTAATGTTAAATTGTGGTACGTACCACAATTTGATCAGCATTTTCATAAAAATCCAGTAAAAATCGCCTTTTGGTGCCGTGTTTTCAGGGCTTGGTGACGCCAAAATGGGCGTTGGTAACGCGAAAATGAGCCTTGGTAACGTCGAAAAAGTGCTTGGTGCCGCGGCAAAATGAACGCGGCACCTACGGCCTGTGAGAGAAAAAGTAAGAAATAGCAGGTTTTAGCCGCCGCTAGCCGCCACCGTCGCGTCTTTCGCCTCCTTCGCGTCCAACAGCAACATCAGCCGCAGATCCTGCAAATGAATCCAACATTTTCGTGAAATACGGGTGCTATTAACCGTTTTCCCACGTACATAATTAGAATGTACGTTGATTCGTCGTGGGTACTTTTTGACGATCAAGACGTTATTTTTCTATTGAAAGATGAGTGTTCATCAGGAAATTCCTAGTAGATTGGTTTTGGACCGTCTCGCAGACGAAAGCGGGCTGGCAATAGCCATTGTTGACGCGAGCCTGATCGAGACGTCGGCGTCGAACAATAATTCAATATGCCGAACACTCAATCCAGACGGTGAGCTCACGGGACGCTGCGCCGATTTTTGCGGAAAGGCTCTCGAAAAAGCGGCGGAGGCGGGGAAAAGCGTCGGGTTTGTTTGTCATGCCGGACTCGATTGCCGTGCCCTGGCGATGACCAGCGACGAACGGCCCGTAGCGGCGATCGTCGGGCGGACCTTCATCAGATCTGAGAATTACCGGCTCGCCACGGAACGTGCGATGAAAGGCGATTGGCAGCAACATTTGCCGGCCGCCCTGTTTGAGAATGTTCTGCTGTCGGGCTCGAACGCACAGATCGAAAAGACGATGGACAAGCTCGTCGATCTGGCCGTCACGATCGAAACTATCGAGGCCGAACGCGAGATCGCGATTGAAACACCTATCAAAAAGCCGGTTCTCGCATTTGAACAAACAAAGGACGAGATCGCCCGTCTGGCGGAAGAACTCAATGAGAGGACGGAACGGCCGAGATTTCCGGATGCCGAGCGCTATCTTGGACTAATTGCAGAAAGAGATCCTGAACCAATTGCCGAGATCGCTGATGAGCCGGTAGCTGAACCGATCGGCGAACGTATCAGCGATGCGGCGGCGTGGCGTTCGTTCTTTGGCTCATTG
>JANLTF010000606.1:0-2753 GCA_031362825.1 Acidobacteriota bacterium
AGCAGATGTGGGGCGGCGTCGGAGCCGTTTTTAGCAGTTGGAACGGTAAACGTGCTGTCGAGTATCGAGCGAACGAGAATATTCCCGATGAATGGGGAACGGCCGTGAACGTACAGGCTATGGTCTTTGGCAACATGGGTACGGATAGCTGCACGGGCGTTGCGTTTACGCGGAATCCGGGTAACGGCGAGAATAGATTTTACGGCGAATATCTAGTCAATGCACAGGGCGAAGACGTGGTCGCGGGAACGAGGACACCGGCTCCGATAAATGAATATTCCAAGAACGCGCAGAGCAAACAGTTCAAGACGCTCGAAAAATTAATGCCGGAGCTGCAATGCCGCGTTGGAAAACGCAACGGCATCGCTGCCGTCAGGATGGCGACCGAGATGTTCTCCGAGAAACTGATCGACATCAATACGGCGATCATGCGTGTCGGGCCGAACCAACTCGTCGAACTGCTCCTCCCGATGCTTGATCCGAAAGTCGAACTGATCACCAAGCCGATCGCTAAAGGTCTGCCGGCCGGACCCGGCGGGGCACGCGGCCGCGTGGTCTTTTCTTCGCATGATGCGGTCGAATGGGCTAAGAACGGTGAACAGGTAATATTAGTGCGCGAGGAAACGTCGCCCGAGGACGTTGACGGAATGCACAAGGCGGAGGCGATCCTTACTTCGAAAGGCGGAATGACTTCGCACGCTGCTCTGGTTGCCAGAGGTTGGGGTAAATGCTGTATTGTCGGATGCGGCGACATCGAGATCAACCACGATGCGAAAACCTTTAAGGCCAAAGACGGTACGATAATCCACGAAGGCGATTGGCTTAGCTTGAATGGCACGAAAGGACTTGTTTATACCGGGAGCATGGCTCTCGTCGATATCGATCTCGATAAGAATCAGTCGCACAAAGAACTGATGAAGCTCGTCGACAAGGTCAAAACGATGGGTGTCCGGGCAAATGCCGAAACACCGGAGGACGCGGCGCAGGCTTTGAAGTTTGGCGCTGATGGCATCGGGCTTTTCAGGACCGAGCATATGTTCTATGGAGAAGGCGGCGAGCAGCCCCTGTTCCTTCTGCGCAAAATGATCGTGAGCAAGTCCGAAGCCGAGCGGCGCAAGGCTCTGGGTGAACTGTTCAAATTCGTCAAGAAAGATGTAAAAGCAACTCTCAAGGTAATGAATGGACGCCCGGTGACGATCCGCCTGCTCGATCCTCCGTTGCACGAATTTGTGCCTCATGACAAGGACAAGCTGTTGGAGCTTAGCAAGGTGCTCGACATTAGTATGAGCGTCCTAAAAAGAAGAGTGATCGCTCTAGCCGAAAACAACCCGATGCTGGGGCATCGCGGAGTGCGTCTTGGGATCAGTTATCCGGAAATAACGGAAATGCAGGTCAGAGCGATACTCGAGGCGACTGCCGAATTGATCAAAGCCGGAAAAAAAGCGCTGCCGGAGATAATGATCCCCGTAACTTGCACATTCAACGAGCTAAAGCATCAGAAGACGATCGTCGATCAGGTGTACAAAGAGGTCTGTGAAAAGCAGAAACTGAAGATGATACCTTACCTATACGGCACAATGATCGAGACACCAAGGGCCGCGATCAGAGCCGGATTGATGGCTGAGGTCGCCGATTTTTTCAGCTACGGGACCAACGATCTGACGCAGATGAGCTTTGGGTTTAGCCGCGACGACATCGGCGGATTTTTGCCAAAATATCTCGACCTGGGAATATTGCCGTACGATCCGTTTCAGACCATTGATACTGACGGCATTGGCGAACTGATCCGAATGGGCATCGAGCGGGGCCGCGAGATCAAGCCCAAGCTAAAGGTTGGCATTTGTGGTGAGCATGGCGGTGACGCCGATAGCGTGAAATTCTGTCACAAATTAGGTATGGATTATGTAAGCTGTTCACCGTTTCGAGTGCCGATAGCACGACTCGCCGCCGCCCAGGCAGCTATCGAATCTTAGGACGTTCGGGCTAGCCATGACGTCGGATCAAATAGTAAATTATATGGAATGATCATTCGACTAGCCGAAAGAGAACTTAGGACTAAATTCGGAGTCTTTACGGAAATTTTATATTATGACGGTCAAGCCGAGTCGATCGCGCTAGTGCACGGCGACGTGACGGGTGGCAAAAATATACTTTGCCGCATACATTCCGCATGTATCGGCGGACACGTTTTTAACAGCGTCGAGTGTGAATGTGCCGACGAATTGGCAGCCGCTCAGGCCGCGATCCAGCAGGCCGGTAAAGGCGTGATCGTCTATCTCGATCAAGAAGGCAAGGGAAACGGGCATCTCGCGTTGATCAAGAGCATCCAATACAAGAAGGCCGGACACAGTCAAGCCGAAGCATATTTGAAAGCGGGCTTTGAGGCCGACGCTCGCAATTATCGCCCGGCGGCCGAGATCTTGGTGGATCTCGGAGTTGGATCCATCGTGTTGATCTCAGGCAATCCGGATAAGGCCGCAGACATCCGTAAATATGGTATCAACGTCACCGATCTCTAAGATTCGCCGGAGTAATCGTTGACTGATCAAAATCAAGTATATGTGGAAAGTTGCCGCCCGGCTTCTGGATCGAAAAAGAGCCGTGTTGTTTCTAATAGGATCGTTGTTTTGTTTGTCAGGTGTTTCGAGCGGGCAGACTCTTGATCCTAATGGTTTCGGCTATCCTGCTCCGAAGCTCATTTCGGCGAAAAAGTTGGTTTTATGGTCTACGTACTACTATGTTCACGAGGCGCA
>JANLTF010000001.1:0-3871 GCA_031362825.1 Acidobacteriota bacterium
AAACCCTGATACGCGAGGGCATAATTCGGATCGATCTCGATCGCCTGTTTATAGTATTGAATACTCTCGGTCGTGCCCGCCGGAGTTCCCTTTTGGCGGCTAAATTCGCCCTTTAGGTAAAGCGAGAACGCCTCGTTGTTCTCGGTGTAGCTTTTCGGCGGATAAGCGGTCTGTAAACCCTGCTGTACCAACGCATCGACGACCTTTGCAGACATCGTTTCCTGCAGAGCGAGTATCCGATCCGGGCTCTCCGAAAAACTCAGCGACAACACCTTTCGCCCATCCGCAACGTTTATCATCTCGACGCTCAGGACCAGGTTCTCGCCCGCTTTAGACAATATGCCGGTCAAAACATTTTCGACCCCGAGTTCGCGGCCGATATCTTCATTCGACCGATTTGAACCTATAAATTGGGAAACCGCTGAACGCGGCACCACGCGGATATCCGGCGATTGCGAGATCCGGTTCGTCAGGCTCTCGTTCATACCGACGGCGATATATTCGTTCGCCTCGTCGCCCGTCGAATTCACGAACGGCAACGCCGTGATCGACCGTTTTGGAATATCGACCTTTCGAAGGACCATCTCAGGCTGGCTCGTCACCGAAACCGATAAGATCCCGGTCGCATAAGCAATTCCGACCAATATAATAACGACCGCCCCAATTCCCAGCCCCAAACGATGCCGGAACCAAAACGAAGATCGCGTCTGAATTGTCGGCGAATCCGCCAACTGTGCAGTGACGGCCTCAGAGATGCCTGCCGAGGTCATTGACGTGGCGTGTAAAGGCGAAACATCGATTGCACGGACGCGTCCGTTCACGATCTCGCGTCGGGTTGCTGCGACGATTCTTTTGAACCTTTCGTCGCTGCTCAGTGCCTTGAGATTTGGCTCGGTTCCGATCCAGACGAGCCAAGCATCGCGTTCGGCAAGTGCGACGTCGAGTAGCTCGTACGAACGTTCGGTGCGGCCCGCGGCAAGATTTGCCATACTCAGAAAATACGGCTTAACGAAATCGCTCTTCGAGCGTAGCTCCATTGAATCCGCCATCCGGACAGCATCACCCATTCGCCCGGCCCGCTGGTATGCAAAGCAAAAATGGTACTCGACCAGTGCCGCCTCAGGCATCATCTCGTTCGCTTTGGTGAGCGAGGCGATCGCCTCATCGTGACGGCCGAGAAAGCTCAACAGATTTCCACGCTGCAAGTGTCCCTGAGGATAATTCGGGTCGATAGCCACGATCTGATCTGCCTTAGCCAATGCCTCTTCGAAACGGCCGGCTTGAAAGTAGTACCAAACAACCAGTGTCTTCGTCCGCAGCGACATCGGATCGAGTTCCTCTGCGAGCAGCATCGACTCAATGCCTTCCTCAAAACGCCCGATCCCGATCAGCAACGCCGCGTACCACTCTCGAGCCAACGGGTATTGAGGATTCAATGCTATCGAACGCTGAAAACTTGCCTCTGCATGCTCGAAGTCGAATCTGTTATTCAGCATCAAGCCCTTTGCGGCATGAGCCTCGGCGAGTTCGCCGTCGATCGATAACGCTAGTTGGACCGCCCGTTCCGCATTTTGGTATGCAAAGGTCGTTGGTATAAGGCCGTAAATGCCCGCCCAAATGTAAAACTCCGCTACCGCCGTATGAGCCAAAGCGTAATTCGGATCGAGCGCTACAGCGGTTTGGTAAGCCTCGAGCGCCTTTGGCAGCGATTGCGAAGTGAACTGATTCCAATAGAAGCGGCCGCGAAGATAGGCTTCATAAGCACGCGGATCATTCGTCCCGCGTTTTGACAGTTTTTGTCGGTCCTCGCCTGTAAGATGCGGGATCAGTGCGGCGGCAACCTGCTCGGAGATAGCGTCTTCCAGTTCGAGAACGTCGGTCAGATGTTCGTCGAAATGCGCCGCCCAGATCGTTTTGAGTTTTGTAACATCCAGCAATTGCAGCGATATTCTAATTCGCTCACTAAAACGGCGGATGCGTCCGTCGAGAATGTAATCGACCCCAAGTTCCGCACCGGCACGAAACGGATTGATATTGTGTTCGTTGTATCGCGTTATCGAACTCGTCGGCCGCACCGTCAGCCGCCGCACACTCGTGAGGCGCGTAATGATCGCATCTGCTACGCCAACCGTCAGATATGCCTCGTCCGTGCTTTCTTCCCCAGTCGGGCTGAGCATGCTCAGAGGCAAGACCGCGAGTGACCGCGTCCCCGGTTCGGCATCGTCCACGATCGGCTTGACCTGCGGCAACAAACGCTCCGCTGCGACTGCCTCGCCTTTCAAATGCCGTTCGATGTCCTCGCGAAAATCCGCCACCGACAGATATCGCTCGCGTGTCTCTTTTCTGAGAGCCTTAAGAATGATGTTGTCGAGGTCGCCGCGAAGAAGATTGGCCTTCTGCTGAGGCGATTCCCCATCGGGGCCGTTCCCGGCGAGTGTGATTGCCGAAGGATTGACCTTGACCGAAGGTACTTCATTGTCGCTGCTCGTAACGGCCAGGCTCGGAACAACAGGTTCATCGTCACAGATCGCTCGTGCAACATCATGAGGCGAACGGCTCTTGATCTTGTAAGGCCGACGGCCCGTAAGCAATTCGAACAGGATCACGCCCAGGCTGTAAACATCGGTCGCGTACGTCACTTTCTCACCGCGAACCTGCTCAGGCGACGCGTAATCGACCGTCATCATCCGCAAAGCGGTCGCCGTTGGCTGCAGCGTATCCAAAGCCATCTCAGGATCGAGCAACTTGGCGATCCCAAAATCGAGGAGCCGCGGCTGGCCGTCGTTCGTCACAAATATATTCGAGGGCTTTAGATCTCGGTGAATGATCTGCTTTTCGTGGGCATACTCAACGGCCTCGCAAACCCGGCAGAAAAGTTCGAGCCGAGCATCAGCATTCAGCCGCTGTTTATCGCAATAGCGATAGATCGTCTGGCCGTCGATATATTCCATTACAAAATACGGCCGTCCGTCGGGCGTCGTGCCGCCGTCGATAAGACGCGTTATAAACGGATGATCGAGAGCCGCAAGTATCTGGCGTTCATTACGAAATCGCCGCAGTACAAAATCGGTATCTACGCCGCGTTTTACAACCTTGAGAGCCACTCGCAGACGAAACTCGCCGTCAGCCCTATAGGCCTCATAGACGGCTCCCATACCGCCGCGGCCGACTTCGCGTTCGATACGATAACTGCCGAGCACCGTCCCGACCATCGGGTCTGCATCCATTTCATCAAGCAACGCCGAAAGTACATTATTTTTGGCGCTGTCATACAAAGGCTGCTCGATAAAGCTGCTCGCATCGTCAAACTGCGACAAAAGTTTCTCGACCTCTGCAATGAGTTCGGCATCTTCCCCGGCCTTTCTATTTATATATTGTGAGCGCTCACCCGCATCGAGTTCTAAAGCCTCGTGAAAGATCTCCTCGATCTGCTGCCAGCGTTCCGGTGTCATCGAAATTTAGGGTTACGATTAACTGTTCTGTTCAGACTAACGATATCTTATTATTTTTCGTTCCCAATGACTACCAAGAAATAAGCCACAAATAGTACGAATTACACAAATAGAAACTTCTTCATTTGTGTAATTCGTGCTATTCGTGGCAAAAATTCCTAGGGCTTCATTCCCTCATTCCACACAGGCTTAAAGTCCGAATTTACGAGCCACTTCACCGGTTCGATCATCGAATTGATCGACCGCGTCATGTGCGAAAAATCGATCGTTTTCACCTCATCGCTCGCTTTGTGGTAATCGGTGTGCAGGCCAAAACTCGAAACGGTATGAGCGATAATTCCGGCTCTAGCGAGCTGATAATTATCCGAACGCATAAAGAAATTCTCTGTCGGATGCGGATCCTGAACGAGCTTTGCACC
>JANLTF010000017.1:0-6081 GCA_031362825.1 Acidobacteriota bacterium
CCATCTTTTTCATCATCGACTCCGCGAAGTGACTTTAGATGGTTCGCGACGACGGTGAGGGCAAACGGCTTGCCCGTCTTGGCGTCCGCGATAGTAAGTTCGACCATGATCGGCGGGCGATCATTCAACGTCTGGTCGTTGTTCGTGACGGGGTTGCGAAACTTCTCGTCCTTGCCGAACTGTTTCGCCTCAACAACGCTCACCCGCGAGGTTTTGACCAGAAATCCACAGTCGATCCCGCGCACATCGTTGCCCTCGAAGAGGAACGCCTCGTACTTCGGACTTGGCTTGCCCGAGCTTTCGACATCAGCATTGATCTTCGCCGCGAGCTTTTTCAAAACACTTAAATTTTCGGCTTCGATCACCGCTAGTACGTCCGGCAGGCGGAGGTAGTCGCGAACGGCGAGCGAAATCTTCTTCAGACGTTTTTCGAGAGCTTCCGGCGTCGCGATGTCCTCATCCTTGATATTTGGGTCATCAACGTCGTCATTGAATGTCTCGATATTCGCCGCCGCAACGACGAACTGCCGCTCCTTCGGCTCCGGCAAGACTGTGGGCTTAATCGAGGTTGAAGCGACGGGCGGAGCAGAAACATCGGAAAAGATCGTGTACTTGCCGAGCTGATAATCGAGGACTCCTGAGACATTCTTGACCTCAGTCTTGGCTACAAAATCGAGCGGCTTGACAACCAACACGTTGAGGCCGGCGACCCCGATCTTTTCGCCCCCAGGCCCGAGAGAAAATGACTCGACCATCGTCTGCTCATTTGTGTCAACCCGGATAGTCTCCGGATTGGAGTCGAAGAATGTTAGGTTTGGCGCTTCTTTTAACCACCTCTCGCGGGATTTGTCGATTTCCCGGGAATCTGGCTGGACTCCCGGCTCACGAAACGGACGCTTTATGCCTTTCACCACACCATAGAAAACGCCATCGGAAGCGACGGTCTCTTTCTTATGATCGATTCGCCCGCCAGTCGGCGCGACGACCAACATCTCGGGAACGGTGACACGCATGCCCTCAAAACGCTCAAGCTGGTCGACGGTGTTTGGCTTGAAATGCTCGACGGTGAGAACTATTGCTTTCGGCACGTCGCCCTTTCCAATAATTTCCAACGAATCAGTGCCGACCCGGTGCGAGATTTCAGTAATCGGAAGATTTCGCTCCGCCCCACGGGGACGAAACTCCTCCACCGTCCCGCTGACCTTGACTATCACGCCGAGGGCCGCTTTCGGCTCCGGCGTATTTCTCGTGAAAACGTAAATACCTTCGGACGTATTTGCGTCCTTGTCGGCCAGATCGTCAGGAGTTTGCACGTAGAAACCGCGACGTGTCCTTGCCGTCACGACGCCGGTCACCAGCACACGCTGACCTTCAACCGGAGAAATCTGCCCCGGGCCCTGAACTTCGGCGATCGAGAGCTCTTTCTGGCCAAAAGCGGAAAAAGCGCCAACCATAAGGATGGCGGCGCCTAAAATAGTGCGAAACGTTGCGGTATTACTTTTCATTACAATCTATCGCGTTTCCTTTCGATCAGTTCCTGGGTGTTTTTCGGAATAGCCGAGAAGAAATCATAGCCGGTGAGGATTTCAATGGCATCAACTGTCACGCGGTATGGACGCCAAGGGTCATTGATATTTAAGGGCGGAAAATTGGGGACAATTATACCGAAGGCTCGCGTCCCTCTGGTCACCCGGGAAACATCGTTGGTTCCGTTTGGCAGCACGATTACTACCTTCCATGTTTGCCTCGGAATGACTATCTGACCGGCGGCAATAGTGCCGATGTTCCCGCTAACCCCGCTTATGATGTAGATCTCGTTGCCTTGGGATGCCAGAGTGCGGCAATAGGTCTCAAAGTCTTCCCACGGGCCCTGATTATTAGCCGCTAGCTGCGGCACCATGTTGGTCATCAGGAATGTCGCGCTGTTATTCGGCACGGAATTCGTCCGGTCGCCCGAAGGACACATGTGTCCACGGTCATAGCCGGAACCTGAATAACTGTTATCCTGAACCTGAAACCAGCCGGCCGGCAATGCCGGGTCGGGACGAAAATCGTCTTGTCTAGGCGTCGAGCCTATCCATGAACTGTCGAGCCGCCACGCCGTCCAGTTCGGCGTTGCCTTACTTCGGTTATACGAAAGCGAATACTGCGGCTTTAGCATCAGGTAATTGTTCTGGTTCGCGATATCGCCGGTCGCATTGCTTGGATTGCCAAAGATCAGCGGATCGTCGCCGGGCAGCGGGGCATTGATCGTAATACTGACGTTCAGGTTGACGCTACGGGCCTGGGCGTCGGTCGCGACAGCCGTCACATTGCGAACACCGCCGGCCGATCCGGCCGGGATCGTCGCCAGATAAGAGAATGTGTTATCGCCAGCGGTCACATCGCCGTTGGTGCCGTTATCAAAGAAAGGCTGCGAAGCGGCGAGGCCTATGTCGCTAAGATTGCCAACTACGGTAATGCCGGTGCTTGGCGGCGTAGTCGCAGGGATCACAGGAACGGTAAGCAATGTATTGCCAAGCGGGGAAACCGTGTTTGGGTTTGCATTGATACCGGCCTGCAGCGAACCGCCGAGATTGCAAGAATTCGTCGAGCTCGCCGTATTTCGAGGCGTCGGGCCGGCGGTAGTCGTAAAATCTGCGTTGTTGTTGTCCGTATCCACACAGCCGCCGCCATTGCGGATGGCTACAGTCGTGTTGCTCAGATCGAGGGTCTTTACGCCCTCGAAACAGCTCGCGCTCCCGCCGTAACCGAGAAGGTCAACGATACTCAAGTCAGACGGGCAGACACTTGCGGGCAGCTTTACCGTCGAATTAACGAGAGCTAGCTTGCCGGTTGTGCCGGAAAGATTAGGAATAAATCCCTCGGGAATGACAACGGGTGCAACGAGGTCAGGCGTCGGCAACGCAGGCAAGCCAGTGACAGTTGTTCCTGCGATGTATTGAATCAGATAGTATTGCCCCGGTTGGAGCGTGACGTTTGAGAGCGGCGTGACGAGCCAGTTTGTACCGGTCGCCGATGCGTATTGGGTCGACCACCCATTGAGGCTGACCGGCGAAGCGCCGCGGTTGAATAACTCAACAAAATCATTTTGATACTGCGATGTCGCACCATTTCCACCACCGCCATAGATTTGGCTGATGACGATATTTGCCGAAACCATCTCAGCATCGGCAACGACCTGTGCGGTCGAACCGGTGTTAAACGTGAGCGACGAGCCGACAACGATCAAAAAGACAAAACTTAACAGATACTTCTTCATTAATTCACTTCCAATTTTCGAGACAAAACAGAATTAGAGCAAACCTTATTTTTATCACAGTTCCGCCCAAATAACGAGAGCTAAAGCTATATTCTGTAATGCCTTTGTGGACTATACGTACTGTTTTGAGTTGTTCGAACCGTTCACCGACTCTGCTATTTTACCGGAAATAAACCTCCGGGCTGCATCGTTATCGGCGAGGAGACGGGCATACTCGTAGCTTGTGTGAGCCTCATCCGTGCGGCCGAGTTATCCGGGAAAGTGTGCCCGCACCGGAACTCTCTATTTATTCCGTTTCATAACGAATTTCTCTTCTTTTAGCGTTCCATCCTTCTGCTTGAGCGCAAGGTAAATATTCAGTCCCTTATCACCGACTCGTTCGAACGTGAGGCCCGAAAAGTTCATTCGATCCCCAGACTTATTCACAAATTTGAAATCGACCGTTTTGTCCTTTTCTTCCCAGCCGACAAGCTCCGGCGAGAAATGTTTGAGCCGCAGAATGAGCGTACCTTCGCGTTCCAACATCCACATCATCTCGTAGAACACGGGCTTGCCGTCAATGATCAGACGGTACGAGCCCATCATGATCCCGCCGTTCGGCTTGCTCCAAACTTCCTCCGAAACGCCTCCGAGCCCGGTGCCGTTCCAGTTACCCGCGAGCCACGCGATGTCGTTGATCGACACTTTCTCGCCCGTCTGGCCTTCGGCGAGTTTTACGGTGTTTGTGGTCTGAGCCGCGAGCGAGAGCGGCAGAATGATCATTAGTAGTAAGAGTAGTTTTTTCATAAGTTTAGTTTCTCAGATCGTCGTCTTCATATTCTAGACGAACGAGCAAGACAAAAAAGGACATCGAACAGCCGAGAGTTGTAAAAAAACCGAGGTCACGTTGGACGCGGATCGGGCGGATCAAGCGGATAAAGACGGATTCTCTCAGAAAATATCCGTAAAATCCGCTTGATCTGCCGAATCCGCGTTCAAAAAATACCGATAAGTTTGTGACTCTTATTCTTAGAAATTATCGACCCGGCCGTGGATAAACAACCTGGCTCTTGTTGCCAAGCTTATCGACCGCACGGACGCCGAAGAAATAGTTGTCCTTTGACATTGATTTAGCAGTATAAGTTATTACGTTGCCTACATTTACGCTATTTGTCCATTCGGACGCAGTCGTGTCGCGCCAGACGACCTCGTAGCCGGCGAGGTCTGCGTCGGTGTTTGCTTCCCATTTGAGGTCGGTGTCGTTTGTCAGCCGTCCGGTGACGATCGTCACGCCCTTTGGCTTGGCAGGAGCCGCGGCGAGATTCGCAAGCGCGACGAGGTTAACACGAGCGACATTCGCCGTGTATTCAAAATCGACGAACTCAGGTGTGTCGCCGTAAAACACCCCGGCCTCGGTGCGGACATTTTGGTGTTGATGAGTGTAATCCTCGTCAGGCTCAGTAAACCTGATGCCGGCAAATCCGCGTTCGACAAACGGAATATGGTCGCCGCCTCGGCCATAGCGGTCACGCCGATAGATCAACCACGCGCCAAATTTCTTGAGGTAACGATCGCTCTGCTCTTTGACATATCGTGCAAGCTGCCGCGAGGCAGAATCATTCTCCCCGCCAACGCTGCGTCGCGTTCCGGCCTGCTGTTCGGTCTCATTCGACGGCACGCCTTCGCTGAAAACCCGGACCTTGTTGCGGTTTGCCGAATTCTTGTTCGTAGTCACGCCGCCGACAATGTCGTTCGTGAACATCGCCTCGATATTTACGTTGTTTACCTTTGCCTGTTCGGCGTAATACGCCGCTCCGAGCAAACCCTGCTCTTCGCCCGGAACCGCCATAAATACTATCGTCGCATCATATTTTTGTTTCGACATTACACGAGCCAATTCAAGCGAGACCGCCGTCCCCGAAGCGTCGTCATTCGCCCCCGGAGCGTCGCATTTCGCGTCCGTCGGCGACGTACACATCGAATCATAATGCCCCGAAACCACATAAACCCGCGACGGGTCGGTCGTGCCTTTGAGCACGGCAAAAACGTTCGTCAGCGTTATCGGCTCAGGAATTCGATTCGCCTTAGGCTGAACGAACGCCTGCTTTTGCACATCCAAACAACCACCGCAATCGGCACTGATCTTCTGAAACTCCGCATACAGCCAATCACGCGCCGCACCGATCCCGCGCGTCGGATTGTCCTGCTCCGACAGCGTATTCCGCGTCCCAAACGACACCAACTTACGTATCGTCGCCTCAATATTCTTCGCCGAAACCTCTTTCACCATTTTGGTGATCTCGGGATTTGGCTTTTGCTGTTGCGCGGCGATTTGAACCACGGAGACCCAGAGACACAGAGAAACGATGGCAAGAATTCGGAATTTCATATTACAAATTTCAGATTTTATATAAGAAGAAAATTTAACCACAGATTAACACGGATAAGCACAGATACAGCCAGAGAGTTGGCCAAATTTAATCGGCTTTCTCTGTGCCTCTGCGTCTCTGCGGTGAAAAAAACCTTACCGATTCAAAATATCGAACGCCTGTAACTTACTTCCGTTAGCCGAATAAAGCAAACCGCTTGTCTCGTCCGTCACGAACTGCGGATCGGGATCAGAAACCAACGCGTATCGCGAATCCTGACCGTTGTGGATGTTGACACCGACGAGGCCTTTTTTGTCATACGGACGCGGTAGGTCAGTGTAGAAATACATGTGGTTTGAGCGAAGCTCGGCGAGGCGTTTGCGGCGAAGCAGGTAATCCGAAAGCCGTTCGATCTGGCGGATAGGGTCGACACGGTCGAAGATGCTCTCTTTGATCTCGGCCCGCGAAGGC
>JANLTF010000043.1:0-2141 GCA_031362825.1 Acidobacteriota bacterium
GCAATCTGAACGAGGAATTTTCCTGCGCAAACAGCCGCTTGTTTCGGGCGATCCTTTATCCAAACGCCGAGATCTCAAAATACTTGAGCGACAACTACATCTTGCACTGGAAATCGGTCCGTCCGGCTCCACGGATAACGATCGATTTTGGCGACGGCCGAAAGATCGAGCGGACGATCACCGGCAACAGCATCCATTACATTTTGGACGCCGACGGCAACGTCATCGACGCCATTCCCGGCCTTTACACGCCATCGATGTTCATGAAATACCTCACGAGCGCGAATCTCGCGATCAAGACCATCAATCGATTGCCGGAGTTGCAGCAAAATCAGGCATGGCTCAAATACCGCAAGGAAAATTTCGACGCGATCGTCAAGAACCGCCAGAAAGCGATCGACACAAACGGCGTCGAAATGGCAGAGACGAGGACGGGAACGATCGCGATCTTGGCTGCACCGATGGCCGTCTCCAAAATGGTGGTCGTCGATGAATATTCGATCCTGCGTGTCTATGACGATTTCGCGAAATTCGAACCCGAGATCAAGTTTGATGATTGGACCAAACTCACAACGGCCTACGCGCCCGTAGGAAAGCTCGATGCGAACAGCATCGCCCTGATCCGCCGCCAAAACGCCAAAACCGGCCTGACCGAAAAGGAATTCACCGGGATGTTTGCCAAGCTCGACAACTTTGTTGCACTCGACACGACGCGGAACGAATTCCTATTTCACACCAAACTCTACGAATGGCTAAACGAGAATCGCCGCGGCCGCATCGTCGATCTCGAAGCACTCAATGCTCGGGTCTATGACAAGATCTTCCTGACACCAAACCACGACAAGTGGCTCGGGCTGTATTCGTCTGATGTTTACACGGCGCTTGATGGGAATGGGATAACTAAATAGTAGGCGGCTTTCTTCTTAACTTTGCGTTCTTGTATGTTCAAAAATAGTTCAATCGTAGTAAGGTTGGGCTCTGAGGGAGAATGACAGCACGATTGCGACTAGGTTGTTGGAAACCGCCGCAAAGCACGTTGCGTCATTCTCCGCTCGTGCAGGCCGATCTCGAACAGTTGAGTGGAACCTTTCGGATTCCGAATTACTGCAAGTTTGAGACAAACCTAGCTTTTCAAGGAGTTTCAGAATACCACAATGAACAAAACAGAACATACGACAAAACCCTACATTGGCATTGACGTAGCGAAGGACAGTCTCGTTGTGTTCGCCGATTCATCGAACGAATACCTGAACTGCCCAAACGCAAAGAAAGATCTCACATCCCTGGCGAGACGACTCAAGAAACTCGATCCTGAACTGATCGTTCTTGAGGCCTCGGGCGGCTACGAGAAGGCTGCTGCTGCCGCGTTTTCTCAGGCCGGCCTTCCCGTCGCCGTTGTTTACCCAAGGCGCGTTCGCCAGTTCGCACATGGTCTCGGCATCATAGCCAAGAACGACGAGATCGATGCCAAGCTCATCGCCTATTACGGCCGTGTTGCTGGCATACAGCCGCAACCAAAGCAAACAAACGAGTTATGTGCCCTGCGGGCTCTCGCCCAGCGGCGCTCACAGCTGATCGAGATGCGGATCGCTGAACAATGCCGCCTCGAAACTGCTCATCCCTCATCGAATAAAAGTATCAAGCAGCACATTGCCTGGATCGAACGACACATACTCAAGATCGAAAATGAGATACAAAAAAGTGTCAAAGCCGATCCCTCCCTCAGGGATCAAGACCAACGGCTCAGATCGGTTCCCGGCGTCGGACCGGTTCTCGCCTCCACTCTTATTACCGAGTTGCCTGAACTCGGCCTGCTTTCAAACAAACAAATCGCCTCCCTCGTCGGCGTTGCTCCTTTCCCGCACGAAAGCGGCAAACAAAAGGGTAAACGCTTCTGTAAAGGTGGCCGAAATCAGGTCCGCCGCGTACTCTATATGGCCACTGTCTCCGCTACCCTCTGCAACCCCGTCATACGCACTTTCTACAAAACCCTCTGCGAACGCGGTAAGCTCAAAAAAGTCGCCCTCATAGCCTCCGCTCACAAACTCCTCTCCATCCTTAACTCCATAACTAAACACCAATCGTCCTGGTCCCTTTCCCCGTAATCTATACTTGACTTTAACCACAGTTGCTTTGCGTGA
>JANLTF010000046.1:0-1995 GCA_031362825.1 Acidobacteriota bacterium
CCGTTGCCGGGCGAAGCCTTTTTGTTTACGTGCGGACTAGATCGCAGTCCGTAGCAAGCGTGAGGGCTCGCGTCTTTTTGTTCTTTGAGAGAGTTTATAGCTGTTTGGCGATCGTTACAAATGGCGCGGTCTTTACAACCAAATCGCCAGACCGCGACAATGGAACCGGAATCTGGATCATAAGATCCGCAACCGCAGAAGATGGCAGTCCGGTATTTGAAGGCGACAACATCGCTATCGAAAGCAGCTATTTCATCAATGACAGAGGGGAAAATCGCGTTTCCGGTTTTCTCAATGTCGCCGGAAAAGTCGCCGACATTGAGGCATTCAGCGACTACCAAGGTGCTAAGTTGGTATTCACCAAAAGCATCTCATTCGATCAACCGATCCCCGACATATGGACGATCACAATTAGCAAGCAGCCTGCTGAATGATCAAGTCACTATTCTCGATTTCCGTTCAATAGGTTCAACCTTCACGTTAAGTAATTTCTGCCAAAAAGACAAAAGGCACGAAACCTGAACTAGTTTCGTGCCTTTCGTGCATGTCGTGGGCAATTTCTTATTCCACCGTCACCGATTTTGCCAGATTTCTCGGCTGATCGACGTCACATCCGCGTCGAACGGCGATGTGATACGAGAGAAGCTGCAAAGGCACGATCGAGAGGATCGGGCCAAGCAGGTCTGATGTTTCTGGGATCTCGATAACGTGGTTTGAGACCTTGCTGCTCATCGTGTCGCCCTCAGTTAGAACGGTCACAATGATACCGTCACGCGATTTTACTTCGACAATGTTTGAGTGTGTTTTTTCGTAACGCAGCTCGCTCGCAGCATTGCCTTTTTCGCGCGTGTTGACGATCACCACCGGCAGCTTTTCATCGATCAGCGCGTTCGGCCCGTGCTTCATCTCACCGGCAGGATAGCCTTCGGCGTGAATGTAGCTGATCTCTTTTAACTTCAAAGCACCTTCTAGAGCAACCGGGAAATTGATACCACGGCCCAAGTACAAGAAGTCCTGGACACGGAAAAACTCTTTCGATAGTTCCTCGATCGAATCGGCGTCGTTAAGAAGCTGCTCGATCTTCAGCGGTAATTCGGCAAGATCTTGTGCCAGCTTTTTCGCCCGCGTTTCGTCAATACGACCGCGAACATCGCCAAAATGCATCGCAAATAGATACAACGCCACCATCTGCGCCGTAAACGCCTTAGTCGAGGCCACGCCGATCTCCGGCCCGGCGTGTGTCAAGATCGTCCCATCAGCCTCGCGCGTGATCATCGAACCCTGTACGTTACAGATCGCAAGGATCTTGCAGCCAGCCTGTTTCGCCTCGCGCATCGCTGCGATCGTGTCGGCAGTTTCGCCGGACTGGGAGATGACGATTATCAGATCGGTCTCGCTCAGGACAGGTTCGCGATAGCGAAATTCCGACGCATAATCGACCTCGACCGGCACGCGTGCCAGCGATTCGATCATGTACTTCCCTGCCAGTCCCGCATGCCACGAAGTGCCGCACGCCGCGATCTTGACCGACGTAACGGCCCGCAGATCGTCGTCCGAAATATCCATCGGATCAAGATATATCTTGCCTGTATCGAGCGAAACTCTGCCCCGCGAGGTATCGCGAACGGCACGCGGCTGTTCGTATATCTCCTTGAGCATAAAGTGCTTAAAGCCGCCCTTCTCAGCCATGATCGGGTCCCAAGTGATCCGCTGCTGCTCTGGCTCGACGATATTCCCGTCAAAATCCGTGACGCGAACTGAGTCCTTCGTCAGGATCGCGATCTCGCGGTCGCCGAGAAAAAACACGTCACGTGTATGAGCAAGGATCGGCGGAATATCGGACGCCACAAAAAACTCGCGGTCGCCAAAACCAACCACGACCGGAGGCCCTTCGCGAACAGAAACGATCATATCCGGCTCATCCACCGAGATGATCGACAGTGCAAAAATCCCTTTTAGTTCTTTTACCGTTTTTCGCACGGCAAGTTCCAGCGA
>JANLTF010000009.1:0-5179 GCA_031362825.1 Acidobacteriota bacterium
GGCAAAATTCGACGAATGTTAAGCGAAAAGTCCCAGTCCCGCCGATCGAATGGTGCGACGAAGCGTGGGTGCTCAAAAAATTTGGCCTGCCTCCAAATAAGATCATCGACCTGCTCGGCCTGATGGGCGACTCGGTCGATAACATTCCCGGAGCACCCGGAATTGGTGCGGTCGGCGCCTTAAAACTCGTCCAGGAATGGGGCTCGGCGCTCAATGCGATGGACCACGCCGAAGAGATAAAGCACAAAACACAGCGCGAAAGCCTGCTGAACAATCGCCCGATCATCGAACAATCCCTCGAACTCGCGACCATCCACTGCTCGGTTCCCGTCACGCTCGAACTCGACGATCTCCGCCACGGCGAACCCGACCGAGTTCTCGCCTACGAGTTGTTCCGCGAACTCGAGTTCAAAAATCTGACAAACGAATTCGCTGGCGGTGCCCCGATGCCCTCGTTCACTGGTGGCGAGCCTTCGGGCGGCGGCGGTCTTTTCGACGCGCAGATCGCCCGCAGCGATTCTGCCGCCGAGACGCGATACACGGTCATCAAAGACCGCGAAGCTCTCGACAAACTCGTTCGCCGACTCTTCGAGGTCGACCGTTGGAGCTATCACGTCAAAGACGCCAACACCAACGAAAAAGCGAGCTGCTACAAAAAAGCCGCACCGCTCGGCGTCGGCATCGGCCTAGGAAACGGCGAGGCGTTCTATATCGATCTCGCGAGCTTTGACGGAGATGCCGTCGGGCCTCTCAAAGACATTCTCACCAACGGTTTTCTCGAAAAGTCGGCATACGACGAAAAACGAAATCTCGGGCCGCTGCTCGCCCTCGGCATCCGGCCCGAAGCGGTCGTGGACGACATTCTCGTCGCCGCCTATCTCCTTGAATCGACCCGTGCGAGCTATCCGATCGATTTTCTGGCTCAGGTTTATCTCGATGTTGACGTTGCCCACACGGTTCCCAGCGGTTTCGACGAAGCGGCATTTCGCACTTGCGAGAACGCCGATCTCGTCGCCCGTCTTGCTCCCGTTCTCCGCAACAAACTCCGCGAGCACGACCTCGAAAAGATCTACACCGACATCGAACTGCCGCTCATCCCGATCCTTGCCGACATCGAACTCGTTGGGATGAAAGTCGATGGCGAGAGCCTCACGGTCTTTTCCGAGTTCATCGTCAAAGAACTCGAAACGCTGCAAACAAAGATCTTTGAGATCGCCGGTCGCGAATTCAATATCGGTTCACCAAAACAGGTCGGCGAGATATTCGGCGAGCTCAACATCGAAACCGGCCGCAAGACCGCCACCGGCCAGATCTCGACGAGCCACGACGTCCTCGTCGAACTCGCCGCGACCTACGACATCGCCCAGCACATCATCGATTACCGCGAACTCGACAAGCTACGTGCGACATACGCCGACGCTCTGCCCAAAATGATCGCCACCGACGGTCGAATCCACGGTGCTCTCAATCAAACCGTCGCCGCGACAGGCAGACTCAGCTCGACCGAGCCAAATCTGCAAAATATCCCGGTTCGAACGGAATTGGGCCAGCGAATCCGCAAAGCGTTCATCCCAGAGAAAGGTAACAAGCTGATCTCCGCCGACTATTCGCAACTCGAACTCCGCATTCTCGCCCACATCACGCAAGACCCGCGAATGCTCGAGGCGTACAAAAATAATGAAGACATCCATTCGCAAACCGCGAGGCTCGTGTTCGGTGCGACGACCGAAAAAGAGATGAAGGAAAAACGCCGTCTCGCCAAGATCGTCAACTTCGGCATCGCCTACGCCGTCGAGGCATTTGGCCTGTCGCAGCGTGTCGGCATTAGCCGTACGGAGGCAAAACAGGTCATCGCCGACTACTTCGAAACCTACAAAGGCATCCGCGAATACATGGATCGCACGCCTGACGAGGCTCGGAAACAGGGCTTCATCACTTCCCTGTTTGGCCGCAAACGTTACTTCCCGTCGATCAACGACCGCAATTTCGCCGTCCGCTCCCGCGCCGAACGCGAAGCCATCAACATGCCGATCCAAGGCACCGCCAGCGACATCGTAAAAATCGCCATGATCCGCGTCGCAAATGCCCTAAAGGCAGAAAAGCTGCAAACAAAAATGATCATGCAGGTCCACGATGAACTGCTCTTCGAAACGCCCGAAAGCGAGATCGAAACCGCGTCCGCTCTCATCAAACGCGAAATGGAAGCCGCCGCCAAACTCGATGTCCCGCTAACCGTTGAGATCGGTGTCGGCAACGACTGGATGAATGCAAAGTAAAGCGAATTGGCCGCGAAAAGGCACAAAAGGCACAGAATAGAAAATCTCTTCTTTTGCGACTCTTGCTCCTTTTCGCGGCAAATATTTCTTATGAAAACCGAACGCACCACCGTCAAACGCATTCCAAAACGAGGCAACTACGAACGCGAAACGATAAACGCGATCTTGGATGAGGCCTTTATCTGCCACGTCGGATTTAACATATCTGCCCAGCCATATGTGATACCAACTGGATTCGCCCGTATTGGCGATGACCTATATATTCACGGCTCGTCGGCGAGCAGAATGCTGCGAAATATCGCTGACGGCATCGATATTTGCGTCACCGTCACACTGATCGACGGCCTCGTGCTCGCGCGTTCAGCCTTTCACCATTCGATGAACTACCGCAGCGTTGTCATCCTCGGCCGCGCCGAGATGGTCACGGACGGAGACGAAAAATACGCCGCTCTCGAAGCCTTCACTAATCACATCATCCCCGGACGCTGGCCCGAGATCCGCTGGCCGTCCGAACTCGAATTAAAAGCAACAACCGTCCTAAAACTCCCCATCACCGAGGCCTCAGCCAAGATCCGCACCGGCGACCCCGTCGACGACGCCGAAGATTACGCCATGCCCATCTGGGCCGGCGTCCTTCCGCTCACTCTAACGCCCGGCGAACCGATTCCCGATGCCGAACTCGATAACGGCACAATTCCTCCCGACCACGTCCAAAATTACAAACGCGGCTGATTGCTTCACGAGCGTTTGAACTGCATTGTCCCGTCGTCGAGCCGTCCGTACCGAAGCATGCCGAGATCGCGGATGTAGTTTTGATGCAGCCGCCACGGCGTTTTCGAGCCCTGCCGCGGCAGTTCGTCCATCGCTCTGAGCACATATCCGGAGTTGAAATCGAGCACAGGTTCGGGCGTTACGGTCGGGTCATTGGCTATAGCAGTACAGGTGGAATAGCCGTGTACGTCCATATATTGAAGCATTCGGCACACATATTCGGCCGTCAGATCGCATTTCAGGGTCCACGAGGCGTTCGTGTATCCAAACGCCGACGCCAGATTCGGCACTCCGCTGTACATCATTCCTTTGTACGCCATCGTTTTTGACAGATCGACCTTGGCACCGTCAACGACCAGTTCGAGTCCTGCCATGATCTTCAACACCAGCCCGGTCGCCGTGACGATGATATCTGCGTCAAGCTCCTCACCGGTTGTTAGTTTGACGCCCGTCTCGGTAAACGTCTCAATATGCCCTGTCACGACCGACGCCTTTCCCTCGCGTATCGAACAAAAAAGGTCCGAGTCCGGGACCAAACAAAGCCGCTGGTCCCAAGGGTTATATGTCGGCGTAAAGTGCTTCGTCGCAGTTTCTTCGCCAACCTCTTTAGTAACGCCCTTTGCGATCAGACGCTTCATGAACGACGGCCGCTTTCGCGAGATCGTATAGAAAAACGTCGCCCGAGCAATGTTCTTCCAACGCGTCAGCACATACGCCGCACGGCCGGGCAGTATCGCTCTGAAGAAGTTCGCGATCTT
The DNA here is from genome assembly GCA_031362825.1 of Acidobacteriota bacterium. Taxonomy (GTDB): domain Bacteria; phylum Acidobacteriota; class Blastocatellia; order Pyrinomonadales; family Pyrinomonadaceae; genus OLB17. Next base: position 3,806 of record JANLTF010000009.1, read on the forward strand.
GTCCCTCGCCGGCATCGAAACGACATACGTCGGCGAACGCTGCAGCATGGTGACGTGCTCGGCCGTCTCGGCCATCGCGGGAACGAGCGTGACGGCCGTCGCACCGCTGCCGATCACGACGACACGCTTGCCTGCGTAATCGATGTCGTCGGTCCATTTTTGCGGATGAACGATCTTTCCACGAAACCGTTCCGTTCCCTTCCACTCAGGCGTGTAGCCGCTGTCGTAGTCATAATAGCCCGTGCAAAGATACAAAAACCCGCACGTAAACCTCTCGTCCGAACCTTCGACCTCGACCGTCCAATGAGCATCTTCCGAAAACCACTCCGCACGCCGCACACGATGCCCGTAACGGATCGCGTCCGTCACACCAAACTCCTCCGCCGTGTCACGAATGTATTCGAGGATCGCGGGCCCGTCCGCGATCGCTTTCGGATCGGTCCACGGCCGCAGCCTGTACCCGAGCGTGTACATATCCGAGTCTGAACGCACGCCCGGATACCGAAACAGGTCCCAGGTCCCGCCCATCGCCGCCCTGCCCTCAAATATCGCAAAACTCTTCTCCGGACACTCCGTCTTAAGATGCGCCGCCGCCCCAACACCCGAAAGACCGGCCCCGACGATCAATACGTCAAAATGCTCCATACCTGCGAGTTTAAGATAATTGCCCGAAAAACTGCTAGCGATCAGTGCATAAGCCCGCACGAAGTAAGGGCGTCTCGCCCACCTCGATCCTCAAAACGACCTTATGTTTCATACATAATATGCTTGACAATACTCGGCACATTGACCTATCATCATCCTACGCCCGTATCACACGCGGGTAGCAGCTAAAATGTCCAAAAACGACGAATATCACGACGCAAACCGATACGATTCTGCCGGAGATCGACAAGCAAACGATAAACAAAAAAAGCTCCACGAACAGGCCAGGCTAAAGGATCCCGAGTTATACTGCAGCACCGGAGCCTTTCTGAGCTATGACGTAAACGACTGGCTGCGGGAAGCCAAGCCCGCGTACCGGCCCGAATACCTGTTCGGCGATCTATGGCGGCCCGGCGAGGTCACGGTGCTTGCCGGCGAAACAGGTGTTGGAAAGAGTATTCTGGCCGTTCAGATCGCCGAATCGATCGCGCGAGGCAACAAGCCGTTCCGAGAACGGGGAAGCGAGATACAATTCGGCCCCGCAGCTCCGCCGGTGTCCAAGCTCTTCCCGCCGCCGCGCCGCCAGCGCGTACTCTATTTCGACCTCGAAACCTCGCCCGCTAAGATGAGCGAACATGCGTCAGTCCTTGCGACGGCACCCTTGCCGCACGGCTGCCGCACCGCTACGACTCACCCACCGCGCCATTATGAAACTCCCGCGTTTCTCAC